>JBBIPD010000011.1:0-20868 GCA_037443025.1 Chloroflexota bacterium | reverse complement strand
CTCAGCCGGCGCTTAGCGTTGTCTGGATGAAGGAGATGTTGAAATGTCAGCCAAATATCATATCAATCCTCGTATTCGAGCTTACGGCAAAGCCAGGATAGACATCACCCGCCGCGCCAGTGATGAGAAAGAATGGCAATCGAAGTGGCGCCCGCCGCTTCACCCTTACCCCTTCACCCCGGGAGAGGGTTGGCGCTTCTGCTTTGAGTATAAAGTGGACGACTTTGCAGCCGAGGTTGGTTTCTTTATAGATATTCTGGGTTTCGAAGTGCTTGCTTTCTCTCCAAGCTATGCTCAATTCGCTGATCCCAATCACGATTTCTGCTTCAGCGTGGTCGCTGCTCAGGAGGGAGAACCCAGCACCGATCCCGACACCATCCGCCTCCAGTTTAATGTGAAGCATATTCATGAAACAGTGAAGATACTGGAAGCGCGTGGGATTGTGTTTGAGCAAAAACCTGTTGCACCTGACGGACAATCAAATCTGCTGGTTGGGTATTTTCGCTCGCCTCATGGAGTCTGTATTGATTTGTTCGGCGCAATATCCCTGGACGACGATGAGGATTATCCCCGTGAAGAAGATGAGGATGATGCGGAAGCGGATGAACTCATCGAAGAAATCCTGGGGTTGTCCGATGATGCTGAAGATGAAATGGATGAGGAACCAGAATTGCCTTATGAAGAAGAAACCGAGGACGAAGGTCAGTACGAAGAACAGGTAGATGAAGACGCCATGCGAGAAATCACCATGACTTTGCTCGATAACCGAAAGGCATCGAAACCACGACGGCGTAAGATTGAACCGGATTTGCTATCTCACCTGAAAACAAATTCCTCCAGAAACACAGTGCGTCCTGTCAATCAACCCTCTAATCGGTACCCTTATCCTATAACCTATGGTCATTCGAAAGACTCGCCAATCCGCAATGGCAGACAAATCCCGGAGTTAACCTACCAAGAAATCGAGGATGATGCGGGTCTGGACGACGAAAATTGACACTGCCCGAGCGATAACCCATCACCCAATCGAAGGAGATGCAGATGATCAATCGTTGCGCCTGGGTCGGGAACGACCCCTTATACATCGCCTATCACGATTTAGAATGGGGGACGCCTGTCCATGATGACCGCCTTTTATTCGAATACCTCATCCTGGAAGGCGCTCAAGCGGGTTTAAGCTGGTCAACCATCCTCAAAAAGCGGGATAACTACCGCGCCGCTTTCGATAATTTCCAGGCGGAGATTATCGCCGGCTACGATGAGGCTAAAATCGCCGAGCTGCTCACAAATCCTGGGATTGTCCGCAATCGGCTCAAGATTGAGGCGGCTGTGAAGAATGCGCGCAATTTTTTAGACATCCAGAAGGAATTTGGGAGTTTTGACCGCTACATTTGGGGTTTTGTTGGAGCAGGCACCCTCCACAATGGGTGGAAGTCAGTGGCGGAGATACCGGCGCGCACTCCCCAATCCGATGCGATGAGTAAAGACCTTGCCCGGCGCGGTTTCAAGTTCGTTGGTTCGACGATTTGCTACGCTTTTATGCAGGCGGTCGGCATGGTCAACGATCACACCCTGGACTGCTTTCGTTACCTAGAACTGCGTAATATCCCCTGATTTGGCGAATCCTGCTTGCGTTTGCTTAAATCAACAAGCTATATGATAGAATCACCGAGAGCCGGGTACGCCGCCCCCGGCTCTCTCTAAGGAGGAGAAGAAGAGAAATCGCCCTTCGAATGTTATATTATCAAATGTGGCGGCAATTTGCTTGACGATTACCCTACGATTACCCTACGATAGACCAACAATTTTGAAGGTTTTTAAAGGATTACTATGGATTTTGCAATAAAAACCGAGCGCCTGGGGCGAATCTACAAGATTCGCGGCGGTAAGAAGTCTGCGCCGAAAGAGCTGGTGGCGTTGCGTGACATCAACCTGGAAGTCCATAAGGGCGAGTTGTTTGGTTTGCTGGGTCCAAACGGAGCCGGCAAGACCACGTTGATCAAGATTCTAACCACCCTGCTCGCTCCGACATCTGGCTGGGCGCGCGTGGCTGGGTATGACGTGGTCAAGGAAGCGAATAAAGTCCGTCCTCGCATCAATATGGTCTCAGGAGGCGAATCCTCCGGATATGGTTTGTTGACGGTGCGAGAAAACCTGTGGATGTTTGCCCAGTTTTACGGCATCACCTCCGGCGTGGCGAACAAACGCATCCGAGAGCTGCTCGAGGTGGTCGGTCTCTCTGACCGGATGAATACCAAGTCGTCCGATCTTTCCACCGGTTTGCGTCAAAAAATGAACATTGTGCGCGGCTTTCTCACCAATCCCGATGTCCTCTTCCTGGACGAACCAACCCTTGGGCTGGATGTAGGCGCGTCGCGCGAGGTGCGGAATTTCGTCCGGAGATGGATTGACGAAGACCGCGAGCGGACTCTGCTCCTCACCACCCATTACATGATGGAAGCCGACGAACTTTGCGATCGGGTGGCGATTATCAACAAAGGCACCGTCCTGGCTTGCGACACTCCGGGTGCGTTGAAAACGCGCCTGCAGCAACAGGCAATCTTCAGGATGGAGGTCAGCCCTCTGGATGGTTTGTCGGTGGAACAGTTTGAGCAATTGCCCGGCGTGCGCAAGGTCATCCACCGCCCGCAGGATGGCTTTTCGTCTTTGGAGATGATTTTGGAGCAGGATGATGTACTGGCGGCGGTGGTCAATCTGCTGACCGCCTCGAACAAGCACATTCTGAACCTGCAAAAGCGAGCTCCCACCCTGGAGGATGTGTTCGTGGCATTGGTCGGGACGAGCATGGAAGAGGTAGAGCGCACTGGAATCCGGGAGGGCGAAGCATGAGCCGGGCTAAGACAGAGGCGCTCACACCGGTCGTTTATCGCCATTTTCGTAAGAATAGCGGCTGGCGTTTGTTCATCCAGACCGTCATCGCCCGCGCCTACCCCAGGTTGATTGGACAGCAGCGGGAGAAATCCTGGATGTTTTTCGATGTATTCTTGCCCCTGCTCTCGGTCGCGGCGTATGTCTTTGTCTATCGGGCAATGAAAGCCCCGGAAGAGTATGTGGGTTTTGTGGTCATGGGCGGAGCGATGACCGCGTTCTGGATGAATGTCCTGTGGAGCATGTCGAGCCAGTTATATTGGGAGAAGGAGCAGGGCAATCTGGCTCTGTATATTATGGCGCCGAACTCCATGATGGCAATTCTGTTGGGAATGGCTTTGGGCGGTCTGGTCGCGACCGCTTTGCGGGCGCTGGTGATTGTGGTCATCGGAAGCTGGTTGTTCAATGTGGACTACCAGGTATCCAGCTATTTTCAGTTGTTTTTGGTCTTTATCCTGGCGATGATTGCCCTGTATGGCATGGGGATGATGTCCGCCTCGATGTTCTTGCTCCTCAGCCGCGAAGCGTGGCACCTGTCCAATCTGGCTCAAGAACCCATCTATCTGCTCTCCGGCTTCTACTTTCCGATAAAAACCTTGAGCTTTTGGGTGGCGCTCTCCGCATCTTTCATCCCGTTGACCCTGGGGCTGGACGCCATGCGCCAGCTCGCTTTCCCCTCCGGCGCCGCTTTGGGTTTTCTCACCGTACGGGTTGAGATAGCGCTTCTGATGGTTTTGAGCGTTGTCTTTCTCTTCGGGGCGCGCTGGCTGCTGGCTTATATGGAGCGATTGGCTATCCGAGAGGGAAGGCTGACGGAAAGCCGTAGGTAGAATAGCGTATCTTTCTGGTTTGTATCTTTGATGAGAAAAAGGTTTAGATGATGACGGGTGAACAAGAAGTTACTTTATCCGGAATCCAGAGGTTGGGGCGCTCCTTTCGCCTGGCAGCCTGGTTGGGATGGCAGATTGAGTCGAACTGGGCTGACCCCTTTCTGTTCGCCATATACTCTCTGGTGAAACCCATTTCAGGCGCGGCGATACTGGTGATCATGTACAGCGTGATCACCGGCGGGGATTTCGCCTCGCCTCTATTTCCATATATTTACCTGGGGAACGCTTTTTATATCTACGTGGGTCAGGTCATGACCGGCATCTCCTGGGCAGTGATAGATGACCGCGAGCATTACAAAACCCTCAAGTATATCTACGTCGCGCCGATCAAGTTTCAGACATACCTGCTTGGGCGCGGGGGGGCGCGGTTCATCATCGCTTCGATTTCGGTGTTCGTGGTGATTTTATTTGGGGCGCTCTTTCTGGGGCTGAGGATTGATCTGGCGGCGGTCAATTGGACGCTGTTTTTTGCCAGCCTGCTCTTGGGGGTGGTTATGCTGGCAACCCTGGGATTGATTCTCGCCGGGTTGATGTTGCTCCTGGTGCACCATATGTGGGGTTTGGGAGAAGCGGTGGCTGGCGCGTTATATCTGTTCAGCGGCGCCATATTTCCACTGGAAGTATTGCCCCCGTTCCTGCGCTGGATTGGTTACCTGATGCCCTTGACTTACTGGCTGGAGTTGCTCCGTCGGTCTCTGGTGGGTGCGGTAGCGGATGCCTTTCCTACCCTTTCTCAGTACAGCAACGGTCAGCTCTTTGGCATTTTAATCGGGCTGACAGTGATCTTTGGGCTGCTCTCATTCGTCGTGTTCCGTTTGTGCGAACATCAGGCGCGCGAGCGGGGTGTGATTGATGTCGTCACCAATTACTGAGATGCGCTCAGGCTCATCCAATCAAACCGTCTGGGTTGGCGTGAACCCAAACACACCCCTGGGCGCAGTTTGGGTGTGTCTTTCAGATGACGGCTTGGTCGCGGTGGATATACGGCGAGAGATGGATGGGATTCGGCGCATTCTGGCTCGGTATGGGTATCACCACCTCGTCCAGGATAATCATCGGCTGCAACCCATCCTGAATCAAATAAGCGCCTATCTGGCAGGCGAGCGCACCGATTTCAATATCCCCATCAACTGGTCTGTTTTGACTCCTTTCCAGGAGCGCGCCCTGCGGGCGACCTGGGCGGTGCCATATGGGCATACAGTTACCTATGGCGAGATCGCCCGACGCATCGGTCAGCCGGGCGCGGCGCGAGCGGTGGGGCGCGCCGAGGCGACCAACCCGATGCCCCTGGTGATTCCATGTCACCGCGTGCTGGGCGCTGATGGCGGCTTACATGGCTATGGCGCTGCCGAAGGGTTGGCGACCAAAGCCTGGTTGCTCAGAATGGAAGCTGAAACTCTCGCCAGACTGGCTGGACAATCATAAAATACCACGGCTAATCAACCAGTAGCTGGCACCATACCATCTCTCTAATCGGAGGAAAAATGGCAGACGAGCATATCCCTCAAACCATGGGACAGCAATTTGGTCGGCGCTCCTGGGCAGAACCCTGGAAGATCAAGATGGTCGAACCCATCCGCCTGCTCAGCAGACCAGAGCGGGAGAGAGCCATGCGGGAGGCTGGATACAACACCTTCCTCTTGCGTTCGGAGGATGTTTATATAGACCTGCTCACTGATAGCGGCACGAGCGCCATGAGCGATCGCCAATGGGCGGGCATCATGCTTGGGGATGAGGCATACGCCGGCAGCCGTAATTTCTATCACCTGGAAGAGGCTGTGCGCACTTATTACGGCTATAAGTATGTTGTGCCTACCCACCAGGGGCGCGGCGCAGAACATCTGATTAGCAAGGCGGTAATAAAACCCGGCGATTTCATCCCCGGGAATATGTATTTCACAACCACCCGCCTGCATCAGGAACTCGCCGGGGGCACCTTCGTGGACGTGATTATTGACGAGGCGCATGACCCCACCAGCAAGCATCCTTTCAAGGGGGATGTGGATTTAGCCAAACTCCAAAAACTGATTGATCGGGTTGGAGCGGAGCGAATCCCGTATGTCAGCCTGGCAGGCACGGTGAACATGGCGGGTGGGCAACCGGTGAGCATGGCGAATGTGAAAGAATTGCGCGCATTTTGCGATCGCTATGGAATCAAGATATATCTGGATGCCACCCGCATGGCGGAGAACGCCTTTTTTATTCAGGAACGCGAGCCTGGTTATGCAGACAAAACAATCGCCTCGATTTTGAAGGAGTTTTGCAGTTACACCGACGGCGCCTGGATGAGCGCCAAGAAGGACAGCCTGGTTAATATCGGCGGCTGGCTGGCAGTGAATGACGAAGATGTGTTTGACGCTGCGCGGAATCTGGTGGTGGTCTATGAAGGGTTGCATACCTACGGCGGTATGGCGGGTCGAGATATGGAAGCCCTGGCGATTGGCATCGAAGAGTCCGTCCAGGAAGATCACATCCGGGCGCGCATCGGGCAGGTGCGCTATCTGGGAGATTTGCTGACCAGTTGGGGTATCCCTATCGTTCAGCCGGTCGGCGGACATGCAGTCTTCCTGGATGCTAAACGGATTTATTCCCATCTTCCTCAGGATCTCTTCCCAGCTCAAACTCTGGCGGCTGAGCTTTATCTCGACTCTGGCATCCGCGCCATGGAGCGCGGGGTTGTCAGCGCCGGGCGAGATCCGGATACCGGCAAGCATCGTTATCCGGCGTTAGAATTAGTCCGCCTTACCATCCCCCGACGGGTGTACACCCAGGCGCATATGGATGTCACGGCGGAGGCGGTCAAGTCCGTTTTCGACGCCAGAGAGAGCGCCAGGGGTTTAAGAATGGTGTATGAACCCAAATACCTGCGGTTTTTCCAGGCGCGGTTTGAACCGATGGATGCCTGATTACACCTGACCCAATTGACCTGTTGGATGATATGGTTTGCAGATAGAAGATTGCCCGTTTTGTCGCTTGTGGCTGGCAAAGAACGATTTTTGATGACCGGCGGTTTTCACTGCCGGTTGATTTTTAGGTGAGCAGATGAAATATAAAGACTGGCTGGCTTTTATCCTCCTCGGCGTTGTATGGGGCTCCTCGTTCCTGTGGATCAAGATCGCGGTCCAGGAGGTTGGTCCTGTTTTACTGGTAGCCATGCGCTTGTTTTTCGGCATTTTGGCTCTATCCCTGGTGGTCGCTTATAAACGTCCGGCTTTTCCCCGTGAACGTCGGTTGTGGATTAACCTCACTATTCTTGGCATCATTAATAACGCCATCCCATACACTTTGATTTCCTGGGGCGAAAAATACATCGACTCTGCGGTCGCTGCCATCTTAAACAGCACTGCGCCGTTATTTACCATGATCGTTGCCCACCTGTTTCTCACCGATGATCGCATGACCAACCGCAGGGTATTTGCTTTGCTGATAGGTTTTGTGGGCGTCTTTGTGCTTTTCAGCCGGGATTTGAGCGGCGGACCGCGGGGTACGTTATTGGGACAGGCGGCGGTCTTGCTGGCAGCGATTTCCTACGCGTTTGCTTCCGTCTTTGCCCGCTGCACCACCCAGGGTCTCAGCCCCTTCGTCCAGGCTTTGGTGCCCCTACTTGGAGCAGACCTCCTCCTCTGGACGCTGGCGCCGGTCGTCGAGGCGCCTCTGACACTCCCCCAATTGACTCTGACCTGGGTGGCGATTATCTGGTTGGGCGTCATGGGGGTGGCGTTGGCTTTCATCCTCTATTTTTACCTGCTGCACTCCGTCGGTCCTACCCGGACTGTGCTGGTCACCTATATCTTTCCCCTGGTTGGGGTGATTTTGGGAGTGATTTTCTTGGGTGAAAAAATGGACTGGCAGTTGCTGACAGGCGCGGTTTTGGTGATTGCCAGCGTCGTGTTGGTCAACACCAGCCGTTAGGGAAAATGATGCTTTGATACTTGTCCCTGAGCGCGAATTGCAGTATGCTATCAATGACTCCGAGATGTCAGCCTTTTAAAGGCAGCAGAGAAGACCGGCTGACCTTTTTGTCATATCAATCCTCTCTGCGCCGGTCAGAGAGGATTTTTTCTCAACAGGGGAGGAAAATATGTCTGAAGCGCTCCATCATGAGTCGTGCTTCACCGGAGGTGAGTCAAGGCGGGTCGGGTATATCCTGGCGATTGATTTGGGGACTTCTGGACCCAAGGTGGGGATTGTTGACCATAACGGGCGAGTGGTGGGGAGTGAGTTTGAAGCCAACCCGGTTTATCTGCTCCCGGATGGGGGAGCGGAACAGGACCCCGAAGATTGGTGGCAGGCGATTGTCCGCGCCGCCAGGAGATTATTGGGGCGGGGGGTTGTTCCTGCGGCGGAAATCATCGCCGTAGCCTGCACCGGTCAGTGGTCCGGTACGGTGGCGCTCGGCAAAGACGGCAAGCACCTGATGAACGCCATTATTTGGATGGATTCCCGCGGCGCGCCTCATGTGCAACAGGTTGTACACGGCGCTATCAATGTCTCCGGATACAGCATTTCCAAGCTATATCAGTGGGTGCGCCTGACCGGCGGCATGCCAACCGGCGCGGGAAAAGACTCGATTGCCCACATCCTTTTTATGATGCATAAATACCCCCAGATTTATGAGCAAACCCAAAAGTTCCTGGAACCCATTGATTACATCGGGTTCAGATTGACCGGGCGTCAAGCAGCCTCCTATGCTTCGATTACCTTGCATTGGTTAACGGATAACCGAGACATCCAGAATGTCGTTTATGATGACCGGCTTTTAAGCCTCACGGGCGTCCACAGGGAAAAACTTCCCGAATTGCTGCCGGTTTTGAGCGTCATTGGCACACTCACCACGCAGGCAGCCCGGGAACTTGGGCTGAGCGAGTCGGTCAGGGTGGTCATTGGAGCGCCGGATGTCCACTCGGCTGCGGTAGGTTCAGGCGCAATTCAGGATTACCACGCTCACCTGTACATTGGCACCTCCTCCTGGCTGGTGTGTCATCTTCCCATCAAGAGGACCAATGTCACGCTGGGGATGGCTTCTTTGCCTTCGGCGTTGCCCGGTAAGTACCTGGTGATTGGTGAACAGGAATCAGCCGGAATCTGCCTGAACTATCTGCGGGATCAGGTATTCTTCCCAAGCGATGCCCTGGCGCAGGAGAGGGCGCCGGAGAATGTCTTCAAGATTTTCGACGCCATGGTAGCAGATGTTGCGGCAGGCAGCGAAGGGTTGATCTTCACCCCCTGGCTTTATGGCGAGCGGGCACCTGTGGAAGACCCCTATGTGCGCGGCGGCTTTTTCAACCAGTCTTTGAAGACCAGCCGGGCGCACATGCTGCGGGCTGTCTATGAAGGGGTGGCTTTCAATAGCCGCTGGCTGCTGGAGAGCATGGAGAAGTTCACCCACTGCAGGCTGGATCATTTGCGTCTGGTTGGCGGGGGCGCCCAATCGGAGATTTGGTGTCAGATTTTTGCGGATGTCCTTAACCGCACGGTGTACCAGGTGAAAGATCCAATCCATGCCAATATGGTCGGGATGGCTTTCCTGGCATATCTGGGGCTCGGGTTGAAGGAGGTGAAAGATATCTCCGATTTCGTACAGGTAGAACGCGTCTACCACCCCCAACCCAAACACCGTTCTGTATATGATACGCTGTTTAAAGAGTACGTTTGCTTATATCGCCAGTTGAAGCCCATTTATACCCGTCTAAACCGGCATAAACACGGCTGAGAAGACATGTTCCCCGGGCGAGGCTGAGCGTCAAGTATAATTGAATTGATTTTCACAATTTCCCACCGAGTTAAGGAGAGTGATATGCCCGAAGCAGTGATCATTGACGCGGTGCGCACCCCGATTGGGGCGTTGGGTGGAGCATTGGCTGCGGTGCGTCCGGATGACCTGGCTGCCCATGTCTTGAGAGCCATTATCGAGCGCACCGGGATTGACCCATCCATTGTCGAGGAGGTGTACCTGGGCTGCGCCAATCAGGCTGGCGAGGATAACCGCAACGTCGCCCGGATGGCAGCCCTGCTGGCGGGTTTTCCGGTAGAGGTGGCTGGCGTAACCTTCAACCGCCTCTGCGCTTCGGGGCTGAACGCGGTCAACCAGGCGGCGCGGGCGATACGGGTGGGGGAGGGGGAGGTGTTCATCGCCGGAGGCGTGGAGTCGATGTCTCGCGCCCCATATTCGGTGCCTAAAGCCGAAAGCGCCTATCCCTGGGGTAACCTGACCATGTGGGATACCACCCTTGGCTGGCGCTACCCTCATCCGAAGATGAACGAGCTGTATGGCACCGAGTCGATGGGGGAGACGGCGGAGAACATCTTTGAGGAGATGCCCGAGATTACCCGAGAGGAGCAGGATGCTTTTGCCTGCGAATCTCACCGCCGCGCCATTGCAGCCATCGATTCGGGCAAGTTTGCCGAGGAGATTGTGCCGGTGCCGGTGCCGCAGCGCAAGGGGGAGCCGCTGATGGTTGATACCGATGAGCGACCGCGTCGGGATACGACGCTGGAAGCGCTGGCGCGGCTAAAGCCGGCTTTTCGCAAGAATGGCAGCGTCACCGCCGGTAATTCTTCTGGTCTGAATGACGGCGCGGCTGCCCTGTTGTTGACCAGCGAGGTAAAAGCCAGAGAGCTGGGTTTGAAGCCCATGGCGCGCATCATCGCCTCTGCCGCGGCGGGGGTGAAGCCGCGCACCATGGGGTATGGTCCGGTGCCAGCCACGCGCAAAGCGCTGGAGCGGGCAGGCTTGACCATTGAGGATATTCGCCTGGTGGAGTTGAACGAGGCTTTTGCCGTGCAATCGTTGGCGGTCATGCGCCTGCTGGGTTTGCGTCACGAGATTACCAATGTCAATGGCGGGGCGATTGCGTTGGGGCACCCGCTGGGCTGTTCCGGGGCGCGCATCCTGACCACATTGCTGCACGAAATGCGCCGCCGCGCCCCACAGGAGAACAAGCCATTCTATGGTCTGGCGACCCTGTGTGTGGGCGTGGGGCAGGGCGAAGCCACCATCGTGGAGTGGATTGGGGAATAGTACCTCCTGTGAGGTCTCTAAATATATAGTTTATCTCGATCGACTTCCTCGCGCAGGATGCGCAGTTCCTCTACGGTGGGGGGCGGATTTTCTTCTATGCGCTCAGCCAGCAGCAGTTCAAAACCGGTGTTTTCCAGCACCTGCTCCACGCTGACCCCCGGCTGGGTGGCGAGCAGCATCATGCGCTTGCTTTGGGGATGATATCCCATCACTGCCAGGTTGGTCACCACCCGGTAGGGTCCCGTCCCAGGCGCCAACCCGGCGGCTTCGCGTGCGCCGGCTCCGGTCAGATAGCCGGGGGTGGTGATGAAATCCACTTTCTCTACAAAACGACGTTTATCATGGCGCATGATGGCAATCGTCTGCCAACAGTGGGAGCCGACATCGTTGGAGCCGCCGCTGCCCGGCAGGCGCACTTTGGGGTGGTCGTGATCGCCGATGACGGTGCTGTTCAGGTTGCCGTAAGGGTCAATCTGCGCTCCACCCAGGAAGCCATATTCAATGAAGCCCCGGTGTGCAGTTTCCATGATGTCGCAAATGCCCGAGGCGGCGACCGCCCGGTGGAAGGTGTTCTGTCCACCCACCGCGGTGGGCAGTTTTTCGAAGATGGCGCCGGTGCCGCCGAATTCGAATATCGTCACCAGATTCGGCGCATGCATCTTCTGCGCCAGTGAAGCCGCCAGCATGGGGATGCCCGTGCCGATGAAGGCGGTGGTGTTATCCGGCATCAGGCGGGCGGCGGTGCAAATCAGCAGTTCGGATGGGTTATAAGCCTGTTGATTCATCATACCCTCCCTGGCGCAGGCTGTTCAGCCGCTCCCAACCAACCAGTTCCAGGTATTCCTGGTGGTTCTTAACCCCATAGATGTACTTCTGCAGATACGCCTGCGTCCCTTCGACCGTCTCGGCTGCCTTGACCCACTCGCGGAGCTGGTCTTCATCTCGGTCGTACAAATAGCACATCTCTCCAGGATGAGAGCCAAAAGGCGCCTCCACCACGGCGTCCACCAGGTAATAGGGGATAATCGTGCGGTCAGGTCTGCGTCGAATGTCTTCGACATCAATGATTTTCTCCGCGCTGACGATGAGCCTTTTGCAGGCGCGGGACATCTCAGCGGCGAAACCGCTGATGCCGTCAATCTGACAGTTGCCATATTTGTCCGCCCGGTGGACGTGGATTAAACCGACATCCAGAATGAGGGCAGGGATGAGACAGATGGGGTCGCCGGTGAATGGGTCGCGCACCACTTTGGCGGAGCTGTATTTGAAGGTGTCGGTGCCCAACATGGAGCGCATGGGGATAAACGGCACGCCCATCGCCGCGGCTTTGAATCGCCCGGCGAAGGCGGCATTGCTCCACTCCACGCAGGTCTCGATTCGTCCGCTCTCCACCTCGCGGCGCAGGCAGTTGGAGACTCCGTACACCTCCAGACCGATGTAAGTGATATCCAGCTTTTTGACCAGGCTCGCCGCCAGGAGCATATCCAGCTCCAGCACCCCCTGCCCCGCCACCAGCAGGTCTTTCTTGCCCTGGCGCACGATTTCGTTGATGAGCGACATGGGACAGCGCACCGTGCCGTAGAGTTCGGTGCCGATGTAGTCGCCGTCGTGGACGAAGCGGCTGATCGCCTCCGCCTCGCTCATCCGCTTGTCAATCAATGCTTTGGGTTTCTGACGGTTCCACTCGCGGAAGGCGTTGAGGTCCGGCGGGCGGATCAACTCCCCGATGCCGGATTGGATGATTTCCATAGATGGACCTCCTCAGTTATTTAGTTGTCTGAATCGGAAATATCATCTATAAAATACAATAAAACCTGCCAGAATGCAATAAGGCTTTCAGGTCTCTGTTAAGAAATCCAGCTAAAACATATCGGGCTGCTGCCAGCCCGATATGTTTTAGTTTTGTTCAACTTTGACCGCATTGATAAAATCCGCCAGCAAGCCGTAGGCGGTGGTGTGCGGTCCGGGGTCGCTCTCGATAACAGACAGCAGACCCAGCACGTCGGTCTCGAACTGGACGATGCTGGTGGTGCCATCCACTCCGTACAGGGGAGAATCCATCCCCACCATCTCTGGCGCCACGCGGGCGTTGACCCCCTGCCCGGTTCGTTCTGCCGAGCAGACCAGCTTCCAGCGTTTGCCCTGCCCGCGGGCGCGCTCGATCTCCGCCGGGGTGACGCCGCGGATGCCCTGGCGCTGCACCTGAGCTGGCTTGAAATCCACCCCCATCAGCACCGTGACCAGGGCGGCGACCTTGATCGCCGCATCCCAGCCGTCAATGTCGCCGCTGGGGTCGGTCTCGGCGATGCCGATGGACTGGGCGTAAGCCACCGCCTGCTCGAACGATTCCCCGCCTTCCATGCGGGTCAGAATCAGGTTGGTGGTGGAATTAAGCACGCCGCGCAGGGAGGGCAAGCGGGCAGCCGGCAGCGCGCCGCGAAAGAGGGAGAATATCGGCGCGCCATCCATCACGGTTGACTCGAAATAGAACTTGCGCCCCTTCGATTGCGCCAGTTCGCTGAGGCGGCGGTAAGCGTGCACCACCGGACCTTTGTTGGCGGTGATGGCGTGCATCCCTTGCTCCAGGGCTGCAACCAGGTGATCAATCGCGGGTTGTCCTGTTTGATAGTTGACCGGCGTGTTTTCGAAGAGGACATCCGCCGGGCAATGGCGGATAAAGGTCAGGGCGTCGGGAGGAACAGGCTGGCTGGAAAGCCCATCCAGCCGCCTGTCATCTTTAATCATCGCCAGGGCTTGCTCCAGGTCAATTCCGTTCGGGTTGATGGCTGAGCCGTGGCGCCCGGTGGCAATCCCGGTCACGCTGAAGGTGATGCCATAGTCATTCTGAAGGTCAGCCTGTTTGTGTAAGAGCAGGCGCGCCAATGCCTGCCCCACGTTGCCAAAGCCGAGAAAAGCGAGTTGATGGTGCGACATAGCAAATTCCTCTCATACCGGAGGCCAGGGATAAGGTCGGCGGTCCGGGTCTGGATTGGGGTAGCGCCCGGCGGCAACCAGCCGTTCAGCGCGGTGGATGAGCGCCTGGATTTCGGCTGAGCTCAAACAGGCGCTCAAGGATGCAACCGGTTCGGAGTCGCGGTCTGAATTTAACTTCTCGATGAACAGGGTCAAATCCCGGCACAACTCCGGGGGGATTGGCTCCCCGGCGAAATCCCAAACAACCGTCCGCAGTTTGGGCTCGGTGTGGAAGCTGATGCCGTGATCAATCAACCAGATATGCTTCTCCGGGTCGAGCAAGATATGGCTGCCTTTGCGGTCGGCGTTGTTGATCAGCAGGTCAAACAGGGCGGTTGGGCGCAAACGCTGTTTTTCGGCATCGCTAAAATTGAAATAATGGTGTTCAGGGTCGTGTTCGATGTAGAGCTGTAAGGAACCCGCGCCGAGGGGAGCGTTCTTGCGGTAGATGGTCGGCGGCACCAGCTCCCATCCCAGTATTTCACTCACCAGGTAAGCCGCCACCTCTCTTCGGGCTAAAGTCGGGCTGGCGAAATCCCACAGCGGTCGCACCCCACGTGTGGGTTTATAGACCGCCTGCAGTTCTCGCTCGGGATGGGCGACCTGAACCAGAAAGGTGTAATTCGATCCCCACATGAACTCGCCTCGCAAGGAAAGCGACCCTTCTCGGAGTATCTTCAGAATGGTTTCTTTTTGTTGCGGGGACATACCTGGGATTGATAATTGAGTCCGTCTGCAGGGCGTTCAACCAGCCGGCAGATATGCAGGGCGCAGGCTCGGGGATTTAGCGTTGATGACCGTTTTTCTTGGGGCAGAAGTGCCCTTCGGGGTCCATGGGTTGCCCACATTGGGGGCAGATAGGGCGTCCGTGCGAGGCGACTTCGATTCCCCAATGGCAGAGAGAGCGAATCTGGTCGCGGGTGCACCAGAAACGCACCACACTGGCTTCCTCGGGGTCCTGGTCTTCAGCCAGCAGTTCGCGGGCGATCAGCACAACCAGGTCGTTCTCTGCGTCATAGCCCAAACCAAGCTCGCCAATCCGGAATAAGGGGTCCACCGGTGGATGAATATGCATCTTCTCTTCGTCGTAGCTGGCGGAAGCCTGGGGGAGACTGGGGTAGCGGGCGGCGATCTCAGCCAGGAACTGCTCCACACCCACCGCCAGGGATTGAATCTGCAATTTTTCCACAATCAGAGTAATCGTTCGCTCGCCTTGCCACCCCTGGATATAGAAGACGCGCTTACCGGGTTGTCCGATGGCGTCGGTGGTGATGTGGGTAACTGGGCGCAGATCAATTTCGGTTGCGGGCATAAGCAGCTCCACGGATGGGTAGAGGGTGTTTTAGGGTAGTATACCAGAATCAGCTTTTTGGGAAGTTAAAAGAAAGATCATAGTTCAGGTTGATGAGCTGGCTGAAAGTCTCTCCGATGGAAAGCACTGAAATCGAAGCCGGGGCAACCACCAGACGCTGGAAATGGTCCAGGGGCAAGCCAAGGTAATAGGCGATAGCCAGTTTTATCGGGTCGGCGTGAGCGACACAGGCAATCAGGTCCTTGGGTTCATGCTCGGCGCAAATCGCCTCGATCTCGCGGCAGACGCGATGTTGGGTTTCTGCGAATGACTCCCCGCCTGGAAAGCGGAACAAGGAGGGGGCAGCCTGGACCGTCCGCCATGCTTTGAGGCGCCGCAGGCTCTTCAGCGTGTGTCCAGTCCATTCGCCGACATCGGTCTCCAGCAAGCCCGGTCGGATTTGTATCTCCAATTTTAGCGCTTCAGCCAGCGGAGCGGCGGTTTCGATTGCCCTCTCCAGGGGGCTGCTGTAGATGGCTTTGATGGGGGCGTCAGCCAGCCTCTCCGCCAGCGCCTGCGCCTGGGCTTTACCGCGTTCGTTCAGGTGAACTCCTGGCAGGCGTCCCGCCATGCGGGCTTTTTTGACGTAATCGTTCTCGCCGTGACGAATCAACAGGATGATGGGCATGAGTCGAGGGGAACCTTTACACAGTGGGTTTGTGTTTGTGTTTTATCTCTTTGATTTCCGCTTCGGAAAGCTCCGGCAGCGTCTGCGACTGGGTGATTTCCAGGGCGCGGCGCTGCGCCTCGCGCCAGCGTTCCAGGCGCTCCACCACCTGCGCCTCATATCCCTGCTGCGAGGGTTGGTAAAAGTAAGTGCCAAGGAGAGGTTTGGGCAGGTATTGCTGCGGCAGAAAATGGTCGGGCGCTTCGTGGGGGTATTGGTAGCCCTGACCGTGCCCCAACGCCCGGGCGTCGCGGCTGGAATCCTGCAGGTGTTGAGGCACCTGAGTGATGCCTTCCTGCTCGATGAGTTGGAACGCCTTGAAATACGCCCCGGCGCTGTTCGATTTGGGCGCAGTGGATAGATAGAGAGTCGCTTCGACAATCGGGTAGATTCCCTCCGGCAGACCGATGTAATCGAAGGCTTGCGCCGCGGAGACCGCCACGACCAGCCCCATTGGATCTGCCAGACCGATATCTTCTCCCGCCAGGATAATCAGGCGGCGCAGGATGAAGCGCGGGTCCTCGCCGGCAGAGAGCATTTTTGCCAGCCAGTACAATGCCGCATCCGGGTCTGAGCCGCGCACCGACTTGATGAAGGCTGAGATGGTGTCGTAGTGGGCGTCGCCGTCTTTGTCATACAGCACAGCCCGGCGCTGGATGGACTCCTGGGCGACCTGCAGGCTGATGTGGATGACGCCTTCTGTGTCGGGCGGGGTGCTTTCCACCGCCAGCTCCAGGGCGTTGAGGGCGTTGCGGGCGTCGCCGCCGGCGACATGAATCAGGTGCTGAAGGGCTTCTTCGTCAATCTGAATCTGGCGCTTGCCGTAGCCGCGCTCGGGGTCGCCCAAAGCTGAGAGCAGGATGCGGCGCACGTCTTCGTCCCGCAAGGGGCGAAGCTGGAAGACGCGCGAGCGGGAGACCAGCGCGCCGATGACCTCGAAATAGGGATTTTCAGTGGTGGCGCCGATCAAGATGACCGTGCCATTTTCCACATGGGGCAGGAGGGCGTCTTGCTGCGCCTTGTTCCAGCGGTGCACTTCGTCCACGAACAGGATGGTGCGCTTGTTGTAGAGCTTGTGCCGTTCGGTCGCCTGGTCAATGACCGCTTTCAGCTCGGCTTTACCCGCCAGCACGGCTGAAAGAGTCTCGAAGTGCATCCGGGTCTGGTTGGCGATGACCATTGCCAGGGTGGTCTTGCCGGTGCCGGGCGGTCCCCATAAGATAATCGAAGAAAACAGGCGGTCTGACTCAATCGCCCGACGCAACAGCTTGCCCGGACCGACGATTTCTTCCTGCCCGACGAACTCGTCCAGGGTGCGCGGGCGCATGCGCGCCGCCAGAGGGGCTTCGGTCTTCATGCGCTGTTGCATGGAATGGGCGAAAAGATCCATGACCCCCATTATAACCCTCTGGAGGCGGGTTTCAGTGATGCGCCAGCCTCAGGATTGAGCCACCCCGGGCGCTTTTTGCATCAGTAAACGCCTTTCAGAATAGAAAACAATCTATTTACCATTTTGTTGTATTATTGCATAAAAAGTTAATTTTTATTTGATATACCAGGCATCCATGTCCAACGTTTTTTTGGCGCAAGAAAGCAATGCCAGAGGGAAAGGAGTAATCTATTGAGCAGAACCGAAATAATCGAGAATTCAGATTATGTCAGTTTGGGGTAAATCACGTACCCAGTCTTTGTCACCCTGAAGGTGTATGTTTTTTGACAGAAGGAACTGAAGATTGACGCCAGAGGCATTTTGTCGTCAGAGAACAGCAGCTCAGCCTGACAAAATTGGCTTATCCCGTAGGCACAGGAAGATAGCTTTAATCAAACTCAGGGAGAAATTCTATGAAACCCATATTCCGTACATTTTCATTGATAGTGGTGTTCGCCATGATAATCTCCCTGGTGGTGGTGTCCTCCCCTGCCCAGACATCAAAAGTGGTTGCGGCAGCCAGCTTATCCCATCTGCTTGCAGACGCCGACCAGGATGGGCTGTCTGACTCAGACGAGACTGCCATTGGCGCTGATCCCAATAATGTGGACAGTGACTGCGATTACCTTGATGATTTCAGCGAGGTAGGCAACCCGGTCTCCCCCACTGATACGGATGGCGACAATGTCATTGATGCTCTGGAAAACAACAAAGCTGACAGCGATGGCAACGGCACAAAAGACCACCAGGATGCATCCACCAACATCCAAGCCACATGCGGACGCTTTAAGCCATTTGCCATAGCAAACAATGGCAGCGACTCCACCAGACTGGAACTGCGCGTTACTGGTGGGGATAATATCAGTGGGGTGACCATTGTGGCGCCCACATTTTCCACACCCGACAGCCTGAGATTGGATGGCGTAGCCATCGCTTCGGGCGCTTCAATCCCCTTGTACGACGACGGCACGCACGGCGATCTGCGGGCAGGGGATGGCATCTGGACTCGCCAGGGCTTTACCAGCGTCTATACTCCATTTTGGTGGGGGCGTGACTTCACCTTCACCAAAATCGGGGTAACGGATGATTCTGGTACGACATCTATAGACTGGTCTGATTACGCCACGAGTCCTTTTGAAAACTATAACGCCATCAGTCTCGGGGTGGTAGCGTTATCAGAGGTACAGACCCCTGTCCCTATGCAGGCAGGTGTACAGGCGACCAGCAACCTGCTGAATATCGTTAACCCTGTAGGTTCGCTCGACCCGAAGGCTGCCTATGGCAGCGCCTCTCGCAGGCAGGCGGCTGCTCAATTGTTCTACACCGTAATGGGCGACGATTACGATTTTGTGTATTTCTTCTCGGATGCAAAACTGCCCGAAGCCTACACCGCATTCTATTTCGGCGTTCAAAACGATGTAGAGAACATTGGGAAGTCAATTTATGACAACAGCGCCGATTACGGGAGCAGCGGCAGGTTGCAGGGCTTGATGTTTATGAACTTTGGTTCAAATGGACCCACCCTTCACGAACTGATGCACCGCTGGGCGGCTCCCGCCCTGAGCGGTCTGGGATTTCACCAATGCGCGGATACCTCCCATTGGGGTGTTAGCGGTGTGGGTGAGGGGCAGCTGGGCGGCTTCGACCCTGCCAGCCTGGTGGACCTGGGCGGCGGCAACTATCGGGCGGATAGTTTTGGTGTGGTCGCAAACGGCGGCGACAGCGTCAACTACGTGCCTTTGGAGCTGTATCTGGCTGGCTTTTTGGATGCCAGCAGCGTTCCTGACATCACCATTCCTACTGCTGTGGATTGTAATTCATTAAGCAGCGCTGGCGGTTACACCACATTTTCGGCGACAGGGACTTCAGCGGTGACGATAGCCCAGATACAAACCGCCCTGGGGGGGAATCGTGTTCCGGATGTTTCTGCTTCACAGAAATACTTCAAAGCAGCGATGGTGATTTTGTCTCAGGATGTGCTTACCCCGGCAGAGATAGCGTTCTACAATGGCTGGGCAAAAAATATCGGCGCAGAGACCGGAACAGGCGGTTTGAAATCGTTCAAGGAAGCAACCGGCGGGGTTGCCACGCTGGATACGACCATCATCAGCCAGAATGGATCGGAGATAAATATTCGCTGGGTGGGAGGGGGTCCTTCTATCCAAAATGGTGATATCACTCCTTCCACAACGGATGGCACCGATTTCGGCTCGGTCAAGGTCAGCGGTTCTATGAAAGATCGCACTTTCACCATAGAAAATTTGGGCAACGCCAGTCTTACACTGAGCGGTTCACCGGTTGTCAGCATCAGCGGTGTCAATGCTGGCGACTTTTCAGTCATTGCTGACCCAACCAGCCCTCTCGCCTCGGGTGGCTCCACCACTTTCACCATTCGCTTCGATCCGTCTGCCGAAGGTCTGCGCACTGCCACCGTCAGCATTGCCAACAGCGACTCGGATGAAAATCCTTACACTTTCGACATTCAAGGGACTGGCGGCGACCCTGTATACTGCCCCTCCACCCATCAATTTGCCTATGAACGCATCGTTCGGGTTCAACTGAACAGCGGCTCACAGGTGTCAGATTGGTCAGCGCCGAATGGCTACGGGGATTACACTAACTCCAGCTTCACCGACCTTCAGCAAGGGGGCAACTATACCATCCAGGTCACCGGCTATATGCCAAATCAAACAGCTTACCCAGACTATGTCAAAGTCTGGGTGGACTTCGATCAGAATGGCGAGTTCATCAATAGCGGCGAAGAATTTGACCTGGGCGCTTTTACGTATGTTGGCGAGCATGTTTTTTCAGGCAGCCTTACTGTCCCGGCAGACGCCCTGGCAGGCGCCACGCGCATGAGAGTCGTTCTGGCGGATACCCCAGGTGGTGCGGTCCCTTGCTCAACCTCCGATTATGGCGAGACGGAAGACTACACGGTGACGTTAGGCGCGCCGGGTGTGTGGTACCGAATCTACTCGCCGCTGGTGGTAAAGAACACACCCTAGACGTTTCTTTGATCATCAACTTCATTTTTTACAAACGCCCAACCTCTTTTGAACCGGTCTATCCTGTCAGAAGAGGTTGGGCGCAGCCGCGCCAAGCACGAATCCCCACGAGGGGTCGGGCATAAAAACAGCCTGGCTTTACGAGTTTGGATATATAATCAACATAGGAGTTAATTCCTTCGGCGGGTTTCAGCTAACCGGTCATAACGGCGGTGTAACATACATTTTCAGGCTGGCTATACGGTAAAAGTGTAGTGTATCAGAAGTCTGGATAATAATAGTTAGCCCGCCTTCAGCGGGCGAAAAGGTGAGCTTAACGATGATTACAGCCGCTCAACTCATTCCATATAGGACTTCCAGCGATGACTATGCCGAGACCGAGCGTCTCAAAAAACAGTTTGCAAGACTGCGGCAGGAACGCGTTCCGCTGTATTTGAAGCTTCACGAGTTTGATGAAATTCTGCATTGGAAACTACGCGGTCAATATGAAAGACAACGAGAACGACGCAAAGTAAATACATGTGAAGTAATACGAACAGTTACAACGGCAGCACTATCTCTGACCCATCTTGATGATGATTATGAAATTGAATTGCGGCTTGGAATACTATGCACGCTTCGGGGAGTCGGTGTGCCTGTAGCC
>JBBIPD010000010.1:9872-20893 GCA_037443025.1 Chloroflexota bacterium | reverse complement strand
GCCCCTGCGTCCTGGGCACCAACCGTCAGGACTATCAGGCTACTCCTCCCTGCAGAGCTTGCATGGCGCAATCGGCGCGTCTGTTCCAGGGAATTGAAGTGCGTTCATTCGGTTATCAGGAGAACTCTCAGCTTGCGGCGGCTTTGCAAGATTTATCCGTGGCTCAGATGTGCGCGTTCACCTACGCCGCGCCAGCGACAGACGATAAGCCGATTGCCCTGCCTCCCATCCCTTTAGGACCGCTGGTGACGCCCTCCATCCGCTGGGCGCTGCGCCGCCATCATCTACCTGATGACCCTCCCACACGTTATCTTTTACGTCAATATCTCCTGTCCGCCTATCGGGTGATCCTGGAATTCGCCGCCTTGCTGGCAGAAACACGACCCCAAACCGCCGTGATATTTAACGGCATAATGTACCCCGAAGCCGCTGCCCGCTGGGTCGCCCGCCAGATGGGCGTCCGCACGGTCGCCCATGAGGTCGGCTTCCAACAATACTCGACCTTCTTCACCGAGGGCGAACCCACAGCATACCCCATCAGCATTCCCGAGGATTTCGAACTCAACCCGGAACAAAACGCCCGCCTGAACGCCTATCTCGAAAAACGTTTTCAGGGAAAATTCACCATGGCGGGGATTAAGTTCTGGCGTGAAATGCGCGGCTTGGATGAGAGCTTCTTGCAGAAAGCCGCCCGTTTCAAGCAAGTTGTGCCGGTCTTCACCAACGTGGTCTATGACACCAGCCAGGTGCACGCCAACGTCATCTTCCCTCACATGTTCGCCTGGCTGGATATTGTCCTGGAGATCATTCGCGCCCACCCCGAGACGCTGTTTGTGATTCGCGCCCATCCCGACGAAATGCGCGCCGGCACTCGCAAGCTCAGCAACGAAAGCGTGCGCCAGTGGGTGCAAGAAAATCAGGTAGACCGATTGCCCAATGTCATCTTTATCGACTCCCAGGAATACATCAGCTCCTACGAGTTGATCCAGCGGGCGAAGTTCGTCATGGTCTACAATTCTTCCATTGGCTTGGAAGCCGCCCTGATGGGCGTCGGGGTGCTTTGCGGCGGCAAGGCTCGCTACACCCAGTATCCAATTGTCTTCTTTCCTCAAAGCGTCGAGGGTTTCCGGCGTCAGGCGGAGGATTTCCTCAACGCCGATGCCGTCGAGATTCCTCCGGAATTTCAGCGCAACGCCCGGCGCTTTCTTTACTATCAGCTTTATCGCGCCTCTCTCCCGCTGGGCGATTTTATTCAGGCTGCGCCGCGCATGGGCTTTGTCCAGCTCAGAGATTTCGCCTGGGAGAAACTCCAGCCCGAAAACCACCCCACGCTGCGCATCTTGATTGATGGCATCACAAAAGCCACGCCATTTCTCCTGCCCGAGGACCAATCCCAATGACCCATTCGGAAAAAATCGAAATCCTGCCCGTGAGCCTGCTCGATGAGAACCGCGCGACTGTTCAGTCGCTGAAGCGCCTGGCGCGCGCCCTGGGACTGGATTTCGGCTGGCATTACCTGCTCGATTTGACCTGGATCATCCAGCACCTCGGTCCTCCAAAGGGCAAGCGGATTATGGACGCCGGCGCCGGCACCGGCGTGATTCAATGGTACCTGGCGGATCGCGGCGCGGATGTCATCAGCGTTGACCGCGAAAGCCGGGCTGCCCTGCCGCTGCGTTTCCGTAAACGCTTTAACGTCACCGGCTTGCGTCCCCAGGATTTACAGCCCGCCTATAAGGCGTTCAGACTCAGTTGGAACAAAGCCAGTCGCCCTCCCTTTAAGATCGCCGCCCAACGCCGCGATCTGCTCAGCCTTGTACAATGGCAACACGCCGCCGGACGGGTTACCATCTACAATCAGGACCTGAGAACATTGACCGACATCCCCGACAACTCACTGGATGCAGTCGTGGCGGTCTCCTCGCTTGAGCACAACTCACCCCAGGATTTGGAGTGTGTGGTGGACGAACTGCTGCGCGTCCTGAAACCCGGAGGGCTGCTCCTGGCGACCCTCGGGGCTGCACCCGACCAGGACTGGTTTCATGAACCATCCAAGGGCTGGTGTTACAGCGAAGCCAGCCTGCGCCGCTACTTCAGGCTCTCATCCCAGGTGCCGTCCAATTACCATCGCTATCCAGAGTTGTTCAACGCTCTTGCCAATTGCGCCGAGCTACGCGACAACCTGGCAGCCTTTTACTTCCGCTCCGGGGATAACGGAATGCCCTGGGGCAAATGGAATCCCCAATACCAGCCGGTAGGCGTGTGTAAGATTAAACAGCGAGAAAGCTGAAATCTCCTTCTCAAACTACAGGAGCATTTGTCGCGCATGAATCCTGAAACCAACCAACTTCTCTCTGCCCAGGTGCAGGCATTGCTGGTGAAATCCCTGGGCGTGCCTGCCGATCAGGTCACCCCGGAGCTGGCTTTCGGCGACCTTCCCCAGTGGGATTCGATGGGTCATATGGAAGTGATGATGGCATTGGAAGCCCAATATGGCATCGAAATCAACGCCGAGACCATCGCTGCCCTCACCAGCATCCCCGCAATTTGCGCCTATCTTCAGGAAAATCACCATGTCTGAGTCTTCAATAGAAATCGCCCCTGCCCTGACCATCCCCGAATTTCTCATCGGCGAGGTGCAGTCCAAGCTGGCTTATGTGGATGAGCGAATCGTCAATGCCTATGTCTCTCCCGCCGGCGATCGGATTAATCTCTCCCTGAGCCTGCCTGTACCCTCCCAGATACAATCGGAAATCGAGTCGAAAGTCCAGCGGGTGGTCTCCACCCTGGTGGAAGGGGCTTTCAAGCCCAAGATTGAAATCCTCGAAGATTTCATGCACCGCAAAGCACCTTTCAGCGCCGACCCAAACCCTGAGTTGCTCTCCCGTCGCCAGATTTCTCAAGAAGCGCAGGGCATTTTTGCCCTGGGACCCCTGGTCACAGCGGTAATCGAATATTTCGAGCAGCAATTCATCGCCCTGGCTGATTCGTTTGGGGCTGCGCCCTATCGTCTTCCCACCTTGATTCCTGCCCGTTACCTGGAACGCGTCAACTACTTTCGCGCCTTTCCCCACTCGCTGACCTTCGCCACCCATCTGCGCGGCGACCTGGACGTGATTGACCACTTCGCCCAACACGCCGCCTGCAACGAGAACGGTCTGAACACCCCGCTCGATTCTTTCTCCCCCATCCAGACCCTCCTTTCACCGGCGGTATGCTACCACCTCTATTTTGCCCTGGCGGATCAGCCCCTCCCCGATGGTCAGGTTGTCGCTACCGCAGTCGGTCCGTGCTTCCGTTACGAATCGTCCAACCTGACCTCGCTGGAGCGCCTGTGGAATTTCACCATGCGGGAGGTCATCTTTGTCGGTTCCAAGGAATTTGTCCTGGATAACCGGGAGACAGCCCGTCGGCGCATGCGCCGCGTCTTCGATGAGTTAAGCCTGGCTTATCGCGTGGAGAGCGCTACCGATCCCTTCTTCATCGGCGAATTCCGCAAACAATCCGCCTTTCAAAGCGCCTTCCAGCTCAAATACGAAATCCGCGCCCACCTCCCCTTCAAAAATTCCACCCTGGCGGTCGGCTCATACAATTACCATCAAAACTTCTTCGGACGGCATCTCAACATCAGTCTGCCCGATGGCGCCCCCGCCCATACCGGCTGCGTGGCTTTCGGCTTGGAGCGCATGGCGTACGCCTACCTGGCTCAGTTTGGTTTAGACCCTGAAAAATGGCATCCCCCTGTAAAGGAGATGTTGAGATGACCCCGGTCTCCTATCGCACAGCTACTGAGGCTGACTTCCCTGTCTTGATTGACTTCTATCAGAAGCTGAACACCCATTTTTACTCCCTGGGTTATCGCCTGCCCCATCCCGAAAACGTGGGCGAGGTCTGGCTGGATACCTTCCGCCGCACCCTGGGTCGTTTTAGCAACGTATTTGTGGCGGAAATTGACCAAACGGTGGTCGGATTTATGCTCTGCCGTCTGAAGCGCGTCCCGGCTTATATGGGCGGGGTGATCGTCGGCGAATTGAGCGACATGTGGATCGAACCCGACGCCCGCCGCATGGGCATCGGGGACGAGCTATCGCGGCTGGCGATTGACTGGATGCGCCAGCAGGGCGCCCACTCCATTGAAATTCAAGTCCTGAAGGATAATGAGGCATCCTGGAAGCTGTACGAGCGCATGGGCTTCAAGCTCGAATTTCGCGTTGGTCGCCTGCTGTGGGAGGACTATATCGAAAAGCCCGCCTCAGGCGAGGCGTGAGGGTTCAACATGCTCCAGGTCACCCGGAATCAGGTGATCGAAGCCTTGCAAGACGTGGGAGTTGTCCCTGGGGATGGGCTGCTTATTCATTCCGCCCTCCATTTTCTGGGGCGCCCGCTTGGCGGGATTGATATCTATTACCAGGCATTGCGCGCCGTCCTCGACAAAAATCCCCAACCGGGCGCCTCGCTTCAGCAGGGCACCCTGGCTGTTCCCACCTTTAATTTCGCCTTCGCCCGCGGCGAACCATACGACCCGCAACGAACACCCTCTGCGGGGATGGGGGCGTTTTCAGAGTATATTCGACAGTTGCCCCAGGCGCAACGCACCAGCCATCCCATGCAATCTCTGGCGGTCATCGGTCGCCACGCCGCCGATTTGGCGAGGCGCGATACCCTCTCCGCCTTCGACCCGGGCTCTGCCTTCGAGCGAATGTTAGAGCTGGACTTTAAGCTCCTCTTGCTGGGGGCGGATATCCAGGCGGTCGCCATGCTCCATTACTGCGAGCAACGCGCCGGCGTGCCTTACCGCTACTGGAAAGGTTTTACCGGTCAGGTGAACACCTCTCAGGGCTGGCAAACCCGCACCTACCGCATGTTCGTGCGCCGCATGGATATTGACCCAAAGATCGAGCTCTACCCGGTGCAGGCATTGCTCGAGCAACGTCGTCAATGGTTCTCCACACCCCTCAATTATGGACGGGTGTCCCTGTGCCGTCTGAAGGATTTTGTGGCTGCTGTGGATGAATTCCTGCAACGCGACCCCTGGTCGCTGGTCGTCAACCGTCCTGCCGAGACATGATCCAGACGCCAATGGTTAAAATGCTGGATTTGATTCACGAACTCTGGTTCCTCAAGCGCGACATCGTCTCCGACGATTTCGATCGCGCCCTGTTGCGCTTGGCGCAAGAGGTTCCTATGACCATCCACGAATTCCCCAGCGGCGAACCCTGCTGGACCTGGCGTGTGCCTGAGAAATGGACCTGCGACGAGGCTTATTTAGAAACCCTGGATGGGCGCCATCTGATTGATTACGCCAATCACCCTCTACACGTCGTTTCTTACTCCCTGCCCTTCGAAGGGGTGGTCAGCCGGGAGGAACTGCTCTCTCATCTGCACGTCCATCCGCGCCAGCCGGAAGCGATACCGTTTGTCTTCAAGTATTATGACCGCGACTGGGGATTGTGCGCCTCGCAACACCTGGTGGAGTCGCTCGACCATCAGGCTTATCGGGTGGTTATCCGTAGCCGTTTCGAACCCGGAACACTGAAAGTGGGCGAGGTGGTGATTCCCGGTGAGAGCGAGACCTGCTTCGTCTTTGTCGCCCACCTCTGTCATCCGGCGATGGTCAACGACGATCTCACCGGCGTGGTGGTGGGGTTGGAAGCCGCCCGCGCTCTACTTCTCAGTCCGCCCCGACACTACACCTATCGGTTCCTGTTCCTGCCGGAGACCATCGGCTCGGTCGCCTATCTGAGCCACCATGAACATCTGATACCGAGGATGGCTGGCGGTCTGTTCCTGGAGATGCTCGGCAACGACTCGCCGCACGCCTTACAAGGCTCTTTCCAACCCCAAAGCCAGGCAGACCGTTGCCTGACCTCAGCCTTTGCCGCGCTTGACCCTCAGGGCTGGTCAGGCGCGTATCGCACGATCATTGACAACGACGAACGCCAGTTCAATGCCCCCGGCGTCCGCGTCCCCATGCTTTCCCTCTCCCGCGTCGAGGCGCCCAAATCCTCCGGGCGACCGCCCTACCCCCAGTATCACTCCAGCCTGGATACGCCCGAAATCGTCTCCCAGGAACGCCTGGAAGACTCCCTCAACCTGGTTTTAGGGTTGGTTGACGCCTGGGAGAAAAACCAGTATGTGGTCAACAATTTCAAGGGGGAAATTTTCTGTTCTGGTTATGGCATCTGGATTGACTACCGCACGAACCCGGAAGGGCACCGACGCCTGTTTGAAATTATGGAGCGCTGCGATGGCAGCCGCACTGTGGCGGATATTGCCGTAGAACTCGCAATCTCCTTTCAGGCTGTTTGGGAAGTGGTCAGTATGCTCCAGGAGAAGAACCTGGTTTGGCTGAGCCGCAAGGCTCAACCCGCCAATCCCAACCGTTGATGAACGCCTATTACCGCCTCAAACATGAACTAAAGATTCTTCGCTGGCAAGGGCGACGCCTGGGCGCAGCCATTCGCTGGGGCGATTCAACGCTCAACGCATCCCCGATTGTTTTGGGGAACGCCATGCCAAAATCCGGTTCGCATCTCATCATCCAGGTTTTGCAAGGCTTAACCCGGGTGGGAGCCTTCGTCAACCCGGGATTCCCTCCGCTCAACCGCGCCGAAGACAACAGCAAGCTGTCCGATCAAGCGGTGCTGGAGGCAATCTATAGAATGCGCCCAGGCGATATCGGTTATGGTTACATCAGCGCCGCCGAACCCTTTCTCTCCGCTCTGACCCAGCCCGGTCGCGCCACGATCTTCGTCTATCGCGATCCGCGGGACATGATCATCTCCCATATCTTCTACGCCACCCAAATGCACCCAGGGCATTGGATGCATCGCTATTACACAGAAACCCTGACCACAATGGAGGAGCGTATCAACGCCGCCATCAACGGCGTGGACGAACCAGGTTCAGAGTTGACCCCCATCCGCCGCCGCTATGAAGGTTACCTCGGCTGGCTTCAACGCCCCGAGGTGCTGAGTCTGCGGTTTGAAGACCTGATATTGAATCGTCAGGATGCCCTGGGACGCATCCTGGATTATCTCGAAGAGCGCGGTTACCGCCCACGCCTGCCGCGCAGCCAGGCTATCGCTGCCCTGGAGGCGGCAATTGCGCCGAAGAAATCCGGCACTTTCCGCAAAGGCAAGCCCGGCAACTGGCGGGAGTATTTCACCGAAGCCAACAAGGAACATTTCAAGCGAGCCGCCGGCGATATCCTCCTGCGCCTGGGCTATGAGTCCGGCAATGACTGGTAACTCAGCCAGCGTTACCATAGACGCATTTCCCATTTTGAAATCCCAAACCACCTTACTCCCCCGCCTGATCCGTCGCCGATTGCGCCGTTGGATGGCGTTGCTTCGCTGGCGTCGCCTCTCCCTTAGCGGCATCCCAATCCTCTTCGCCAACTCCTTCCCCAAGAGCGGCACTCATCTGCTGACCCAGGTGCTGCAGGGCTTTCCCTCGATTGGTCCGGCGGTGAACAGCGGTCTGCCTGCTGTCGTCACCTACGAAGGGGATAGCGGGCGCGAGCGAACATCCACCGCCATCCTGGCGGATCTTCGGCGCTTGCTCCCTGGCGATATCGGTTACGGTCACCTGCACGCCTTGCCGGAAGCTATGGAACTGCTTTGCCGGGAAGGTTACGCCGCCTTTTTCATCCTGCGCGACCCGCGGGATGTGGTCGTCTCGCACGTCCACTATGTGACCGAGATTGAAACGCGCCACATCCATCATCGCTATTACACCGAAGTCCTGCAGGACTTCGAACAGCGGCTGCGCGCCAGCATCCTCGGGCTGCCGGATGACAAAATACCCTTTCCCAATATCTCCCAGCGTTTCGCCCCTTATCTGGGCTGGCTGGAGCGCCCGGAGGTGCTTTCCCTGCGGTTCGAAGACTTCATCACCAACCGCCAGGAGACTCTGGGGAGGGTTTTCGATCATGCTGTAAGGCGAGGTTTTCCCTGCGCTATGAATCGCTCTGCGGCTCTTGAAATCCTGACAGACAGCATAGACCCTCAACGCTCGCCCACTTTCCGCAGTGGTAAAATCGGCGGTTGGAAATCCCAATTCAGCCCAGAGAACAAGGCGCTTTTCAAAGAAGTCGCGGGAGATTTGCTTTTGCGCCTGGGTTATGAGCAAGACCCCAACTGGTGATCGCCTCTGAAAGGGTACGATTCCAAAGCCAATGGCTTATCTTCTATTGCAAGCGCGCGTTCAACTATCATTCAACCCTCGCCTACCCTGGATTATCCTGCCATGAATAAAATCGTTGCTCTTGTCCCCATGCGTCATCATTCTCAACGCGTTGCCGGAAAAAACTATCGTCCGCTGGCTGGAAAGCCGCTTTACCAGCACATCCTCGATAACCTGTTAAGAGTTCCCCGGATTCAGCAGGTGGTAGTGGATACCGATAGTCCAACGATTATCGAAGGGCTGCGCCAAAACTATCCCCAGGTGTTAATCATCGAACGACCTGAACACCTGCGCCCGGATGCTACCCCAATGAACGAGGTCTTGATTTATGACACATCCCAGGTGGAAGCGGATTTTTACCTCCAGACCCATAGCACCAACCCCCTGCTGCGCCCCGAGAGCATCAATGGCGCAATCGAGGCTTTTTTAAACAATTACCCCGCTTGCGACTCGCTCTTCTCCGTCACCCGTCTGCAAACGCGGTTATGGGATCAGCTTGGGCGGGCGATCAATCACAACCCCGCCATCCTGCTCCAGACCCAGGATTTGCCGCCAGTGTACGAGGAGAATTCCTGTCTGTATATTTTTACCCGCCAGACGCTGCTGGCGCGCCGCAACCGCCTGGGCGAACGCCCGATGATGTACGAAATCAGCGCTGCCGAAGCCTGGGACATTGACGATGAGCTGGACTTCGCCGTCGTTGACACCCTGATGAAGATGGGATTCGCCTGAACGGCAAGGGAGACCGCCCATGCACCAAAACCAACCCCTGACCGTCCTCTTCTCCGCCCCCTATATGCTGCCCTTCCTGGATTGCTTCCTGCCCGTCTTTGAAGCTTGCGGGATTCGCCTCATCATCGCAGAAGTGCAGGAGCGCCTGGATGCCGAGAGCCTGATGCAATACGCCGGGCAGTTCGATGGCGCTCTGTGTGGAGATGATCAATTTACTTCCGCCGTGTTACACGCCTGCGCCCCCCGCCTGCGCGTGATTGCCAAATGGGGAACGGGCATCGATTCGATAGATGTCGCAACCTGCGAGCAGCTTGGCATCCGGGTTGGACGCACCCTGAACGCCTTCACCCTGCCCGTCGCTGAGACGGTCTTTGGCTATATGCTGGCTTTCGCCCGCCGCCAGCCCTGGATGGACCGGGCAATGAAAGCCGGCAAGTGGGAGAAAATCCCCGGGCGCTCCCTCAGCGAGTCTGTGCTGGGGGTGGTGGGCGTGGGCAACATCGGCAAAGCCGTCATCCGGCGGGCGCGCGCCTTTGGTATGACCATCCTGGGCAACGATATCGTCGAAATCGCCCACGATTTCATCCTGGAAAACAACGTCGAAATGACCTCCCTGGAGGATTTGCTCCGACGTTCGGATTTCGTCTCCCTGAACTGCGATCTCAACCCCACCAGCTATCACCTGATAAACGCTCGCACCCTGGCATGTATGAAACCAACCGGGGTGTTGATTAACGTTGCCCGCGGACACGTGGTGGACGAGCCAGCCCTGGTGGACGCTCTGCAGCGTGGCGCAATCGGCGGAGCAGCCCTGGATGTGTATGAGGTGGAACCTCTGCCTGTGGATAGCCCCTTACTCAAATTGGATAACGTCTTGCTGGCGCCGCACAATGCCAACTCAAGCCCATCCGCCTGGGAGCGCGTCCATTGGAACACCCTGCGCTTCCTGTTGGAAGGCTTGGGGTTTGAACTGACTCCAGAGCTGAAAGCCCTGGTAAAGCAACCCATCGTCCGTTCATGTTAGCTTAACCACCAAAGGAACCGGAGATATCATGACATCAAACCAGACTCCAAAAAGCACCGTTCTCATCACCGGCGCTGCAGGAGGTATTGGCGGCGCCACCGTCCAGCTTTTTGCGCAGATGGGCTGGCGGGTCATCGGCGTGGACCGCGCCCCGCTCCAGGGCGCATTTCCCGAAGATGGGCTGTATATTCAATTGGACATCTCGCTCGAAGAAAACCTGAGCAGCATTTTTCAACGCGCCCAGGCGTTTAGCGGTCAATTGAACGCCCTGGTCAATAACGCCGCCTTGCAAGTCGCCAAGCCCATGTTGGAAACCAGCGCCGCCGAATGGGACGCGGTGATGGCGTCCAATCTGCGCTCGGTCTTTCTGGGCGTCAAACTTGCCCATCCGCTGTTCAAAGCTGCGGGAGGCGGGGCGATTGTCAATGTTTCCTCTGTTCACGCCGTCGCCACTTCAGCCAATATCGCTGCCTATGCCGCCAGCAAGGGCGGTCTCCTGGCGTTGACTCGGGCAATCGCCATCGAGTTCGCCCCGGACAACATCCGCTGCAATGCCATCCTGCCCGGGGCGGTGGATACCCCCATGTTGCGCGCCGGTCTCGGTCGGGGTCATGTCGGGGGCAAAGATGTGCTGGAGCGCCTGGATAATCTCGCCCGCAAGACCGTCAACGGGCGCGTCGGGCGTCCGGAAGAGATCGCCCATGCCATCTACTTCCTGGCAGATGACACCCAATCTTCTTTTATGACCGGGCAGGCGCTGATTGTGGACGGCGGCGCAACTGCCAGATTGAGCACCGAATAACCCTTGAGCCAGCTCATCCAATCCCTGAAACGCATCACCCCTGCCCCAATCTGGCGCACTGTCAGCGAGGCGCGCTATGCCTTGAATCGGGCTGCCCAGTTTCCCGCGGCGACCCTTCATCCCTGGCGGAGGGAGAGCATCCGCCGTCTCTCCGCTCTCAAAGACCGGCATCAAGGCGAACGCTGTTTCATCATCGGTAACGGTCCCAGCCTCAAGCAAACCGACCTCAGCCGCCTGCGGGATGAGTACACCATCGGCATGAACCGTTTTTACATG
>JBBIPD010000010.1:0-9862 GCA_037443025.1 Chloroflexota bacterium | reverse complement strand
CCCGAACTGGGTTTCACCACCACTTATTTTCTCTCGGTCAACAGCCTGGTGATTGAGCAATGCGCCGCCGATTTTCTCAAGCTCTCCATGCCCGCCTTTTTCTCCTGGCGTTCGCGCCGTTATTTTCACGGCGCGCCTCCCGCCCGCCTGCCGACTTTTCTCCACACCACGTACACCGGTCCTAAATTCGCCCGGGACGCGCGGGGGCGTCTCTGGGAAGGCGCCACGGTGACCTACGTCGCGCTGCAACTGGCTTTTCATATGGGCTTTCAGCAGGTCATCCTGATTGGGGTGGATCACAACTTCACGACCCAGGGAACCCCCAACACCACCGTGATATCTCAAGGCGATGACCCCAACCACTTTCACCCGGGCTACTTCGGCAAAGGTTTCCGCTGGCAACTGCCCGACCTGGAGACCTCTGAGCGCGCTTATCGCATGGCGCGCCAGGCTTATGAGAGCGCAGGGCGTCAGGTGATAGACGCCACGGTAGGGGGTAAACTGACCGTCTTCCCTAAAGCCGACTACCACAGCCTTTTTTAATATGACAGTATCTGAAATCCACAACATTGACCTGCTAGCGGAGACGCCAGGCAAACAACCCCCAGACTCAGGTTGAAATTGACAGACAACACACCCCCCAATCACCCTTTTACCTGGCTAGGATATGTATTACCGGCGGTTCTGATTATTTTCGGGTTAGCCCTGCGATTTTACGATGTGACCGACCAACCGATTGACTTTCATCCCACCCGGCAACTGCGCAGCGCCATCATCTCCCGTGGCATGTACTACGAGATGCTCCCCACCGCCGATCCGGCATTGCGCGAGCAGGCGGTTTCTTTCTGGTTCTCAACCGGGCAGTACGAACCGCCCATCCTGGAGAGGCTGGTTGCCTACACCTATCTACTGGTCGGAGGCGAGTATCTCTGGATTGCGCGCATTTTCACCTCGATCTTCTGGGCAATCGCCGGCATCGCCTTATACGATCTCGCCCGTCGCGCCGCGCCCCATCATGCCTGGGGCAGCGCTCTTATCGGATTGGCGTATTTTCTCTTCCTCCCGTTTGCCGTACAGGCTAGCCGCTCCTTCCAACCCGACCCGGGGATGGTGATGTGGATTGTGTTGAGCGTCAACATGCTATACCGCTGGTCAGAGAAACCCGCCTGGCGTTGGGCGATTCTGGCTGGTCTGTTTGGGGGGATTGCCATGTTATCCAAAGTGGTGGCAGTCTATATCGTTGGCGGCGCGGTCTTCGCTCTGGCGATATTTACTTTGGGAATCCGGCGCTTTTGGCGAAACCCTCAGGTTTGGGTCCTGGCGCTGCTGATTCTGCTTCCCTCCATCCTCTATTACCTGGGACGGGAGGGTCGGGCTTCAGAGTTCTTCACCAGCTGGACGGTCTCCCTGTCTCACCTGCTGCTGGAGCCATCATTTTATGTGCGCTGGATGAACACCGTCCAGAACCTGGTCGGCTTGGGCGCCCTGTTGGCAGGTCTGGCTGGGATTCTGATGGCGCACTCTCGTCTGCGCGCCCTGCTCCTCGGTTTATGGGGCGGATATCTCATTTACGGCTTATTCCTGCCCTATCAGATGTACACCCATAGCTATTACCATCTACAGCTCGTCCCAATCGTTGCCCTTTCGCTCGTCCCGCTGTTTGAACTGATCTTGAACAGATTGAGCCAGGAAAAATGGTGGGCGCAGGTTGTCTTTGCCGGATTGGTGATTGTTGGGCTGGCTTTCTCGGCTGCGGTTTCGATTGGGGAAATGAAAACGGATGATTATCGAATTGAGCCAGCTTACTGGCAAGAAATCGCTTCTTATCTCCCCTCCGATGGCAAGATCATCGCCCTGACCCAGGATTACGGTTATCGGCTAATGTATTACGGCTGGCGCAAAGTCATCCTGTGTCCTAATCGAGGTGAGCTGAACGTATCCAGACTGCGCGGCAGCGAAAAAGAATTCCAGGAATACTTTAGCAAAAGGACAGAAGGGATGAGCTATTTCCTGATCACCGCTTTCAATCAATTCAACGACCAGCCCGATTTACAGCAATACCTCAAAGAGCATTATCCGGTCGTTGCCCAGGGGGTGGGTTACCTGATTTACGACCTGGCGCACCCGCTTCAATAACCCTCCTGGGAGATACCCGCCCCAGACAAAACATGCCCCTTGTTTCGATCATCACCCCTTCTTATAACCAGGCAGCTTTTCTGGAAGAGACCATCCAATCCGTCTTAAACCAGGACTACCCCGAAATTGAGTACATCCTGATAGATGGCAAATCCACTGACGGCAGTCTGGAGATCATTCAAAAATACGCCTCGAATTTCGCCTATTGGGTCTCCGAGCCAGATATGGGGCAGGCAGACGCCATTAACAAAGGCTTTTCTCATGCTCGGGGTGAATTTATTGCCTGGTTGAACTCGGATGACCTCTACCTCAATGGGGCGGTGAGCCGTGCTGTCTCAGCTTTGCAGGCAAACCCCGAGTCTGGTATGGTCTATGGAGACGCGGTTACCATTGATGCCCAGGGGCATAGCCTGTCTGAGCTGAGGTTTGGCGAATATGGCTTGCTGGACTTAATGGGCTTTCGGATTATCTGCCAGCCAGCGGTCTTCATCCGCCGCTCCGCTCTGGAATTGGCAGGTGGATTGGACGCCAGCTACCATTTTCTACTCGACCACCATCTCTGGCTGCGCTTGGCGCAACAATCACCCATTCACCATATCCCCGCCATCCTGGCTTCCGCTCGCCATCATCCGGGGGCAAAAAATGTCGCCCACGCCGCCGGTTTCGGTCAAGAAGCGTTCCGTATCCTGACCTGGATGCAATCCCAGCCCGACCTTGCCCCCTTGCTCTGCGCCCACCGCAGACGCATCGAGGCTGGCGCCTACCGCCTTCAGGCGCGTTATCTGTTGGATGCTGGACTTCCGGGCTCCGCTCTGCGATCCTATGCCCACGCTTTCTGGCGCAGCCCTGTTTTCACCCTGGGACACTGGCGGCGCATTATCTATGCCCTCCTGAGCCTGTTTGGCGGGAGGGGTCTGGCAACCCTGTACTACCGCATGAAGAAATCACCCCCGGCTCCATCTACCAGGACCGGCTACCCTCCCTCCAGCCCTGAATAACTGCTTTCACCTGAACAGTCATCAACTTCCCTCACAAAATCCTTTATGCCTTCATCCAACTCCTCACACCCGATTTTAGTCACCGGCGCCCACCGCACAGGCACCACCTGGGTGGGCAAAATGCTCTCAGCCAGCGGAGAAGCGGCATATATCAGTGAGCCGTTAAATGTGTGGCACAGACCGGGGGTGATGAGCACCCCAATCAGTCGTTGGTACACGTACATTTGCGTTGAAAATGAAGCGCAATTCCTGCCTGGCTTCCGCCAAACGCTGGCTTTTCGCTATCATCTCTGGCAAGAGATGCTCTCCCTGCGCTCACGCAAAGACGCTTTGCGCATGTGCCGCGATTGCTCCACATTCCTCAAGGGACGCCTGGGCAACTTGCGCCCTGTCCTGAAAGATCCATTTGCCGTGTTCTCTGCTCCCTGGTTTGCTGAACGTCTGGGCTGTCGTGTGGTCATTACTGTGCGCCATCCCGCCGCCTTTGCCAGCAGCCTGAAACGCCTCAATTGGCGCTTTCAATTCGAAGATTTGCTCGCCCAACCTCTGCTCATGCGGGATTTACTCAATCCCTACCAGGCGGAGATTGAAGCGGCGCTCCATCAGGAAATCATCATCCAGGCGAGCATCCTGTGGAAGATCATTTATCAAATTGTGGCGAATTTCCTTCAAGAGCATCCCGAATTTGTGCGCGTGCGCCACGAAGACCTCTCCCTGGAGCCGGTGGCTGGCTTCAGCCGCCTCTACAACCAATTGGGGATGACTTTCAACAGTCGGGCGGAAAAGGCTGTTTTGGATTCCAGCAACTCCGAGAACCCCCCGGAACTCTCCAGACAATCCATTCACGCCTATAAACTCGACAGCCGCGCCAACCTGCAACGCTGGAAGTCTCGTCTCACCCCGGATGAGATAGACCGCATCCACCAGATTACCGCAGAAACTGCCGCTCTCTATTACCCGGCTGATAGTTGGGAATGAACATTGGCAACCCAATTTGATTCCAGCCTGCCCCTGGTCTCCATCGTCACCCCCTCTTTCAACCAGGCGAGTTTTCTGGAGGAGACAATCCGCTCTGTGCTTGAGCAGGACTATCCTGCCATCGAGTACATCGTCGTGGACGGCGGCTCGACCGATGGCAGCCTGGAGATCATCCAGCGCTATGCCGACAGACTTGCCTGGTGGGTCTCCGAACCTGACCGCGGTCAGACTGACGCCATCAATAAAGGTTTTGCCCGCGCCCGGGGTGAGATTTTTGCCTGGTTGAACTCCGACGACACCTACCTGCGCGGCGCAGTAAGCGAGGCGGTCGCCTGTCTACAGGCTCATCCGCAGGCTGGCATGGTCTATGGAGACGCCAATCTGATAGATGAATCAGGCGCAGTGATTGGACGATTCCCGGCAGCTCAGACGGATTACCGCCGCCTCCGCCGCGGTTATGTCCACATCCCTCAACAGGCGGCATTCTTCCGCGCCAGCCTGTGGCGTCAGGTAGGACCGCTTGATCCCACTTTCTACTTCGCCATGGATTACGACCTGTGGGTGCGCCTGGCAAAATTTGCTCCCTTGCATTACGAGCCGCGCCTGTGGGCAAACTTCCGCATCCACGGCGGCGGCAAATCGGTCGTTGCCGATGAGCGCTGCTGGCCCGAAATGCTCCGCGTTCACCGGCGCGAGGGCGGAGGCTGGTTCTCCTGGCTGGTATTCAAAGCCAAAATTCGCCCACTGCTCTATGCCTGGTTGCCCTTGAAGGTGCGCATCTGGTTGCGCCAAAGGGTCTCTTTTTAGCGGCGCTTCCATAACCCTGACAAACAAGAGTGATAATTCCCTCTGCTTGACACTGGCGTCAGATCATGGGAGAATGCCCCCATGCCTGTGATGGCATGCCCGAAACAATGGAGAATTCGATGTCACTTTGGAGAAACAATAGAACAATACGGCGTCTCATCGCTTTGGCGCTTGCCCTGACAATTTGGGTGGGAACGGTGAACTACACTCCCCACGCTCAGGAGGAGCAGCCCTCAGGACCATGGACGCCGGAAACGAGCCAGTCGCCTCTGGGGAGTCTGGCTTTAACCCATCATGTATTTATCCCACAACTCACCCAGGACTATCCCTGGATATCGCCCTTCGGCATCGAAGCCACCCAGCCACTCCTTGAAAGCAATTCGCTCCTGCAACGCGCGGTTGACCTGCAAATTGGCTGGACCCGCATGGGGTATCAGGTCTCATGGGCAAATCTACAACCGCTACCAGGTCAGTCTCCAGACTGGGGTCTCCTGGCTACTTTTGAAACCGAACTGCGCAACCTCAAATCCGCCGGGATTCGACCGGTGGTCATCGTAAAAGATTCACCCTTATGGGCGCTCGACCCCATCCGAGCCCAGGACGCCAACGGGAACTTAATCGCCTGCGGCGCCATCGCTGAGGAACATTTCGATGAGTTTGCCGATTTTCTGAGCCAGTTGGTGCAGAGATACAGCGCGCCAGAATTTGATGTCCACGACTGGGAATTGGGTAATGAACCCGACGTTGATCCCACCAAAGTGTTGCCTGACAGTGTGTACGGATGTTGGGGGGACATTGAGGATACCCAATACTACGGGGGTTACCATTATGGTCGGATGCTGGCAAGCGTCGCCCCAGCCATCAAGCAAGCCGACTCTCGCGCCGTAATCTGGATGGGAGGCTTGCTCTTAGACAGACCCGCCTCTCCTCCCTCTTCTTCGGATGGCTACCCGGAGCGCTTCTTCCGGGGCGTCCTCGAGGCAGGAGCAGCCCCATATATTGATATCGTCCCCTACCACTGGTATGCCACATATTGGGATTTCAAAGACGTAGGCACCCTCTACGATTACGACCTCATCCTCAGCCCGAACTGGAAGCCGTGGGGCGGCGGCACAATTGGCAAAGCTCGCTATCTGCGCCAACTGATGGCGGAATATGGTATCAACAAACCGGTCGTCCTGAATGAGTCGGGGTTTGGCTGCAAGGAATCCGAAGTCTATTGCAACGCGCCGGATGACAGGTTCTTTGAATCTCAAGCCACCCATCTGGTGCGATATTATGTGCGGGGGCTGAGCGAAAACGTCAGCAACTTTTTCTGGTACACCTTGAACGGACCCGGCTGGCGCTTCACCGGCTTGCTGGACGGATTCCAACAACCTAGGCAATCTTACCTTACTTACCAATATCTCTCCCAAAAGCTGCGATATGCTCGCTACTTATACCCGGTCAATTACAACCCCGATATCGAGGCGTATGCATTCCGCGCTCACCCTTATCACGTGCATATCTTATGGGCTAGAGAAGACAAGACGGTAGATTTTTCTGTTCCAATCAATAAATTCATCGAGGCGACAGATCGGGATGGCGTTGTCTTATATAACCAATCCAACCCGCCGCCTCAAAGCGGGTCAAATTACGCGTTGCAAGTGGGTTTCGAACCGATATTTCTCACTCTCTATCCATAGCGCTTAATGCTTTTTGCCATTGCCAAAGCCTGCGCCCGATACCGCCTGCTTCTGTTTGCGCTATATCTGATTGGGGTGACATGGCTCCTGTACGCCTTGCTTTCCGACTGGGCATACGACGATCCATACATCACCTACCGCTACGCCCATAATCTGGCGCGCGGTTTGGGTTTCGTCTATAACCCGGGGGAGCGAGTCCTCAGCACAACCACCCCTCTTTTCACCATCATCCTGGCGTTATCGAGTTTCGTCTCCCTCGACCTGCCTCGGGTGGCAAACCTGATTGGCGCGTTCAGCCTGGCGTTGGGCGGGCTTTTCCTTTGGGACCTGGCTAACACCTGGAAGACGCCTATTGCAGGCTGGACAGCCCTCTTCCTCTACCCGATTTTCACCCTTCCCGCCGTCAGCCTCGGCTCTGAAATCCCCCTCTATATCACCCTGTCGCTGGGCGCGTTTGCGACCTACGCCCGACAGAGATACTCGCTCACCGCAATCCTGGCTGCATTGACCTCCCTTATTCGCCCGGACGGGGTACTGGTGCCGCTGACGCTTGCCCTGGATTATTGCCTTCGCATCCGCAAGCCAATCCCCCGGAGAGCTGTCCTGATCTTCATCAGCCTGACCCTGCCCTGGCTCGTCTTTGCCTGGTTCTACTTCGGTCAACCGTTGCCGATAACCCTTCTCACAAAACGCCAGCAGGGGACCATGGCGGTCAGCCAGACCTTTGCGCCGGGTTTGCTGTGGATTTTAGAGTGGTATAAAGGCGGCTGGCAATACTGGTTGGAAGCTGCTCTCGCCCTGCCCGGCATATACTGGTTGATCCGTTTTGCCCGCCCGTGGGCATTGCTCCTCGCGTGGAACTTGCTTTATTTTGTAGCATATGCTTTGTTGGGTGTGTCGCGTTATTTCTGGTACTATGCTCCCCTTGTCCCCGGCTTTATCGCCCTGGTTGGCTTAGGAATCACCACAATCGCTCAGTTCCTGCCTCGCGTTATTCAGCATTTTATAAGATTTATAGACCAGCCAAAAGCTAAATCTTCTTTGGGCGCAAGCATTCTCAATTCCGGTCTTATTCTAGCTGGCGGATTGATGTTCGTTCTGGCAACGGCTCAATTATCAGACCTGAGGCAAATGAGCGCCCGACAGGACAGGCGCGCCGAGACCTACCGCGGCATTGCTGCATGGATCAACGAGAACACCCCCGCAGACGCTTTAATCGGCAGCCTGGAAGTGGGAATCATCGGTTATTACACCGATCGGCGCCTGGTGGATTTTGCGGGTCTCATCCGCCCCGAAGTGGCGCAAAAACTCGGCTACAGCGCCAGCTACGATGAACCCGCCCGCTGGACGGCTGAGGTCTTCTCACCCGACTATATCGTCATCGTCAAAGGCGATCTCGAGGGGTTTGTACATGAGTATGTCCAAGAAAACTGTCAGATTGCAGAAGGATATCACAGAAATTCCCGTGGCTATGCGGACGACATCAGCATTTATCGCTGTCCTTAGCGGCTTACAAATCTTAAAAGTCCACAAATACACTCCCAATTTTTGGGCGTTCTCCATTACAATCAATGATATATTTCCAGCAGGGAGGATTGGTTAATGCTCATCAAGCCCGCGGGGCTACCGGATGTCAAAATTATCGAACCGCGCATCTTCAGCGATGAGCGCGGCTTTTTCTTAGAAACCTACCACGCCCAACGTTACGCTGAGGCTGGCATTCCGGATAAGTTTGTGCAGGATAATCACTCCGGCTCTCGCCAGGGAACTCTGCGTGGATTGCATTATCAAATCCGACGCGCTCAGGGTAAGCTGATACAGGTCATCGCCGGGGAAATCTATGACGTGGTGGTAGACCTGCGCCGCAGTTCACCCACCTTCGGTCGGTGGCTGGGTACCCACCTGACTGCCCAGAACAAACGGCAGCTCTGGATTCCTGAAGGGTTTGCCCACGGATTCTATGTCATCAGCGAGTGGGCTGAGGTCACCTATAAAACCACAGATTACTACGCCCCAGAATGGGAACGGACCCTGCTCTGGAACGACCCGGACTTGAATATAGATTGGCAGATTCCAGCCAACACTCAACCAATCATCTCTGCCAAAGACCGACAGGGCAAGCCTTTTAGAGAAGCGGATGTATTCGATTAAACCGGAGGGGCAATGAACTCAGTTTTAGTTACCGGTGGGGCAGGCTTTATTGGTTCTAACTTCGTTCGCTATCTTCTTAACCAGGAACCGGGGGTGCGGGAGATCAACCTGGATGCCCTAACCTACGCTGGCAGCCTGGAAAACTTGAGATAATTACCTCACCCCGAGCGTTACTCCTTCTTTCGTGCACGGCAACATCTGCGATCGTCCTTTGGTGGATAATTTACTGCGCCGCCACCAAATCAACATCATCGTTCACTGTGCCGCAGAAACCCATGTGGACCGCTCCATTGTCGCCCCAGACCAGTTCATTCAGACCAACATTGTTGGCACATTTACCCTGCTGGAAGCGGCGCGCCAGTACTGGCTGGTGGAGAAAGCCTTTCCTATCAGCCAGGTGCGCTTCCATCACGTCTCAACGGATGAAGTGTACGGCAGCCTTGGTCCAGATGACCCGCCTTTTACCGAAACCACGCCATACGCGCCAAACTCACCCTATGCAGCCTCTAAAGCCGCCAGCGATCATCTGGTGAGAGCTTATCACGCCACATATGGTCTGCCCATCACCATCACCAATTGTTCGAACAATTATGGACCTTACCAGTTTCCCGAAAAGTTGATTCCGCTGATGATCCTCAACGCCCTGGAGGGGCGTCCTCTCCCAATTTATGGGGATGGGCAACAGATACGCGACTGGCTATATGTAGAAGATCACTGTGAGGGCATCTGGCGCGTGGTGTGCCAGGGCGTGCCAGGGGAAACGTACAACATCGGCGGCAATAATCAACCCGCCAATCTGACAGTCGTCAAGACCATCTGCGACATCCTGGATGAGCTCCAACCCGAGTCCCCTTATGTCCCACACGCCTCGCTCATCCAACACGTCGCCGACCGACCCGGGCACGATCGGCGTTACGCCATGAATATCATGAAAATTCTCACCGAATTAGGCTGGCAACCGCGCCAAAGCCTGGCTTCTGGTCTATTGAAGACCGTCCAATGGTACCTCGATCATCCTGATTGGATTGATAACATCCGTAGACAGCAAGCATACCAGGGCTGGCTGAATCAAAACTATCGAAACAGGGGAGAAAAGGAATGAAGGGG
>JBBIPD010000009.1:2455-20962 GCA_037443025.1 Chloroflexota bacterium | reverse complement strand
AGCATCATCGCCGAGATTGGCGTGATTGACGCAGCCCTGGGCGGCGTGATGGGCGCTCAGCTCAACTTTGTCTTCTTTGCCGTGTGGACCCAGCTCGTGCCGGTGACCGCAATGATGCTCTTCCCCTACCTTAAACCAGACCTGTTCGAGAACTCCAGCGCCATGGTCCGGCGCAAGGTGGGCAACGTTCCTCTCATCACCATTATCGCCGGCATCACCCTGCTTTACCTCATCTGGATGATCGTCGCCAGCTTCGCCTTCCCCGCGGTGGGCGGTCGCATCGGCGCAGGCACCATCGGCACCCTCATCGCCTTCTTCGCCTCCGGCTTCATCGTCTTCTACGTAGCCCGCTGGTACCGCATGAAGAACGAGGGGATTGACATCAGTTGGACCTTCCAATCCGTCCCGCCGGTGTAATCCATTGCCAGCCTGGTTGGCGGTTGTCATGGTCTCCCCCGGACAACCGCCAACCCTCCCCAATCCAAACCCACAAGGATAATCAATGATATTCAAGAAAAAACCTCAAGATTCCCATCAAGTCACCCGTATTTTGTATGCCTCAGATTTTCATGGCTCGGAGGCGTGCTACCGCAAGTTCCTCTCCGCCGCCCTCCAGTACCAGGCGAATGTCCTCGTCACCGGCGGCGATCTGACCGGCAAAGCCATGATTCCCATCGTCCACCAGGGCGGCGGCAAATACCAGGGTTACCTCTTCGGTCGCAAAGAAGAGCCGTCTACCCCCGAAGAGCTGGAGAAATTCAAACAAACCATCAGCAATGTCGGTTTCTACCCCATCGTCCTCGAACCGGACGAAGCCGAAGAGCTGGAAGCCGATCCCAAGAAGATGGGCGACCGCTTCAAAAAGGAGATGCTGCAGCGCATCCGCCAGTGGCTCGATCTCTATGTGGAGAAGCTGAGCGATAAGAACATCCCCCTCTACTTTCTTCCTGGAAATGATGATTCGTTCTCGATTGATCAGGTGATTGCCGATTACCAGGATCGGAATGTGTTCAACCCGGATGGAAAACGTTTCTGGCTCGACGAGCACCACGAGCTGGTCGGCATGGCAAACGCCAACATGACCCCCTGGAAGTGCAACCGGGATACCGAAGAACCAGACCTGGAGGCGAAGCTCGAAAGCCTGGCAGCTTTGCTCGAAAAACCTCGCCAGGCGGTGATGGTGCTTCACGTGCCGCCCTACGACTCCGGTCTGGACGTATGCCCGGAGTTGGATGAAAACCTGCAGATTGTCGCCCGCGGGGGTCAGGTCTTGATGAAACCGGTTGGCAGTCTGGCGGTGCGCAAAATCATCGAAAAAGTCCAGCCCTTGCTCACCCTGCACGGACACATCCACGAAGCCGCCGGTCACACCCGCATTGGCAGCACTCTGGCGATCAACGCCGGCAGCGAATACGCCGAGGGCATCATGAAAGCCGCCATCATCAACCTGGAGCCAACCCGCATCAAAGGGCATGTCCTCATCTCAGGATGAACCTATGGGAAAATATGGTGAGATACAAAGCGATTTTTACGCCGAACGCAGCCGTATCCTGGATGCGCTAGCCCAACCCGAAAACAGGCATATGGTGATGCGCCTTATCGGCGCTCTGGCGTTCCGCACCCATTGCCCCGAATTTGGCTATATCCAGGACTCGCTGGGGCGGGTTTTCACCGATATAGACTTCGCCTCATACCGCGCCAATTTCAAGGACATCATGCGCCTGCTGCCCGAATTGGGCTACGAGGAAGATAAAATGGTCACCCGCCTCTTCAGCGAGTCGCGCCTTCTCTTCCACGACCCGGTGTACGGACGCCATATTGACATCTTCTTCGATAAGCTCGATTTTTCCCATGCCATCCCCCTCAAAGGTCGTCTGGAAGCTGAAAGCCTCACCCTCCCCCTTGCCGAGCTGCTCCTGGAGAAGATGCAAATCGCCCAAATCAATGAAAAAGATGTCATAGACACCATCATGCTCCTCCGCGAGCACCCCATCGGCGATACCGACCAGGAGACAATCAACAGCAAAATTATCTGCGACCTGCTGGCAGGCGATTGGGGCTTCTGGCGCACCGTCACCGGCAACCTGAAACTCACCGCTGATTACCTCGACCAATACGAACAGCTCTCTCAGGAAGACCGTCAGGTGGTGCGCGATCGCATCAAAGACCTGCTGGAGCGCATCGAGGCGACCCCCAAAACGCCCCGCTGGAAACTGCGCGCCCGCGTCGGCGAGCGCATCAAATGGTATAAAGACGTCGAAGAGCTGGCGAACCGCTGATAGAACCCATATCCTTTCAGGAGATAAATTTTCTATATGAAATCCATTGAAGAATACATCGTGCCCTGGGTGCGTGCCTCTGAGGCTTACAGCGACAAACACATGGATTTTGCCTGGTCGCACCCCGAAATTTTACGCTTAATGTCCAACGAAAACCTCATCCCCCCCAGCCAGGGGGTTCTGGATGCGGTCAATGAAGCAGCCCGCCTGGGCAACCTCTACCCCGGCTCGGCGGAACAACTGCGCCAAAAGCTGGCGGAGCGAGACGGGCTTTCACCCGACCAGGTAGTGCTGGGCAACGGCTCTACCGATGTCATCAATTTCACCGTCAACACCTTTGTCGCCCCCGGCGACGAAGTCATCATCCCCGTCCCCACATTCTCGATGTATGAGGCAAGGGTGAAAATCAACGGCGGCGTGCCGGTGCTGGTGCCGCTCACCCCCGCGCCCCATTTCTACTGGGACATCGAGGCGATTCAGAAGGCGGTCACGCCAAAAACCAAGCTGATTGTCGTCTGCACCCCCAACAACCCCACCGGCAATCAGATTAAATTCAGCGACCTGCATCGTCTTATCCAATTGGGCATCCCCCTCTTCATTGACGAAGCGTATTACGAACTGGAGACCGAACCGCGCACCCTGGCGCATCTGGTGAATGAATATCCCCACGTCCTGGTCAGCCGCACGCTTTCCAAAGCCTACGGCTTGGCGGGTTTTCGTTTGGGCTATGTCTATGCCTCCAAAGAGGTCGCCAGCTACCTCAACCGCGTCCGCTTCCCCTGGAACGTCAGCCTGGTCTCCATCGCCGCCGCATTGGCAGCCCTGGAGGACGAAGCAGATCAAAAACAAAAACGCAAAAACATCCTCGAAGGGCGCGAATACCTCAAACACGAAATCAACCGCATCCCGGGTCTGCGCGCCTTCCCCTCCGAGGGCAATTTCGTCCTGATAGACGCCAGTATCCTGGGCAAAACCTCCACCGAAATCCGGGATGACATCATCGCCCGCGGCATTTTCATCCGCCCCATGTCGCCCCACCACATGAAAGAAGGCTTTATCCGCGTCACCGTCGGGACGCCTGAGCAAAACCAGCGCTTTATCCAGGTTCTGCGAGAATACGTCAATCATGTTCTAAACCTGTGAGCAGCCATGCAAAAGAAATATATCCTTGCCCACGACACCGGCACCGGCGGCGATAAAGCCGTCCTCACCGACCTGCGCGGGCGCATCATCCACTCCCGTTATCAGGATTACGGTTTAAGCTATCCGCAACCCGAATGGGTCGAACAAAACCCCGATGAACTCTGGCAGGCGGTCGCTCAGACCACCCGCCAGGTCATCTCCGACGCCGGGATTGATCCGGCTGAGATTCTCGGGGTGGGCATCTCCGCCCAGATGTTCAACTTATTGCCGGTGGATGAGGCATGCCGCCCCCTGACCCCGATGATGAGTTGGTTGGATATGCGCAGTATCGCCCAGGCAGACCGGGTGCTTGAAGGCGATACCCCATCCTTTCTTTTCCGCCATACCGGCAACATCCCCACCGCCAAAGATGTCATCCCCAAAGTGCTCTGGCTCAAAGAGCAACGCCCCGATCTCTGGCAGCGCACCTACAAACTGCTCGACTGCAAAGAATACATCCTTTACCAGCTCACCGGTAAGATCGCCATAGACTACCACGGCGCTTCGGTTTACTTTCTCTTCGACCCGCACCTGAAGACCTGGTCTCAGCCAGCCTGCGACCGCCTGGGAATCCCCCTGGAGAAGCTGCCCGAAGCTTATCCCTGCACCCACGTCATCGGCGAGGTAACCCCGCAAGCCGCCCGCCAGACCGGTTTGCTCCCGGGGACGCCGGTGGTCATTTGCGCCGGGGATGTTGGCGTCGCGCAGACCGGCTCCGGCGCCAACGCCGACGGTGCCGCCCATCTCTGCATCGGCACTGCCACCTGGATCGGTCTCTCGGTCAGCCAATTTCGCAACGACCCCGAAAAACCCTTCTGGGCGCTCAACCACATAGACCCTGAGAAATGGATCATCGCCGGAGAGATGGAGACCGGCGGCGGAGCGTTGATGTGGCTGCGGGATACCCTCTTTCAGCCCGAGGCGAATCAGGCGCGCGCCGAAGGCAAATCCACCTACGGGTTGTTGAGCGAGATGGCGGCGGTGGTCGAGCCCGGCTCGGATAAGCTCCTCTTCACCCCGTGGCTCTCCGGCGAGCGTTCGCCTGTGCTGGACCACTATGCCCGCGGCGGCTGGTTGGGTCTCTCTCTCAGCCACACCAAAGCCCATCTCATCCGCGCCTTGATGGAAGGCGTCGCCTTTCATCTGCGCTGGATCATCGAAGCCCTGGAGCGCAATCAATTGCCGGTGGGCGCGATGAACGCCATTGGCGGTGGCAGCACCAGCCCCCTCTGGACGCAAATCATCAGCACCATCACCGGGCGTGAACTGCGCGTGGTCAAGAACGCCCTGGAAGCCGGCGCCACCGGCGCAGCCCTCACCGTGGCGGTCGGGTTAGGCGTGTACCCGGATATCGAGGCGATTGATGAGTTGATTGAAATCAGCCACACCGTCCAGCCCGATGAGCGCCTCCAGCCCCGCTACGACCGCCTTTACCAGGCGTATCGTCAGGCGTACCAGGCTCTCAGCCCAATTTATCGCCAGATGTATGACATCCCATGAAATCGGTGATTGACCAATCTGCCATTAAACGCCGCGCCCAAATCGCCCACGCTGCCAGCCTGGGCGGGCTGCTGGTTCTCCTGGGCAGCGTGGCGGTCTCGCTCTGGAAGCCAGACTGGACGCTGCTCCCTTCGCTGATGTTGTTTGGCGGATTCACCGTCTCGATTTTAGGAATAGCCTACGCCAATCGGTGGGTCAAGAAACCCCGTCCCGAGTTCGTCCTCGATCAGGCATTGAAAGGTCTGAGCGACCAACACCGCCTGTACCACTACACACCCCTTGGCGATCATATCTTGCTCACCCCCAACGGGATTGTCCTGCTGGAGACGGTCAACCTGGAGGGTCAGTTCACTTACCAAGCAGGCAAGTGGAAACAAAAGCTGAGCCTGGGGCGCGCCATGCGTTACATTGTCGAAGAAAAACTGGGCGATCCCATCGCCCGGGCGTTGGGGCAGGCGGAAGCCATCGCCGGCTACCTTCAGGAAAACCTCCCGGAAGGCAGCCGGGTGCCGGTGCAGGCTTTGGTGGTTTTCACCCACCCTCTGGCGTTGGTCAAAACCGATAAAGCCCCCATCCCGGTCGTCATACCGGAGAAGCTCGCCCGAAAACTGCCTCACCCCGGCGCAAAGCTCGCCCCCGAGTTGTACCAGCTCGTCCGTCAACAGCTCGACCATCAATTGCCCTCGACCACTCATTGACCAAAAGCCTGCTTGCTGGTAAAATATTAACGAGGTTCCAACATAACCGCAAGCGTTTATGATATTGAAGCCTCGAGGCATTTGCCTGGGGCGTTTTTATTACCCCCATCACACCTGGCGCCAGATTCTTTCAGCGGCGATCAATGTTCACCAAATCAGGGCAGGCATTGCGCCAAAAACAAAAGGTAAATATGGACTTTCAAGTTGGAGACCAGGTCGTTCACGCTTCCTTTGGACCAGGAAAAATTGTCCAATTGGACGAGAAAGTGCTATCCGGTCGTAAATGCAGGTATTATGTGGTCCAAATCAAAGACCTGACCCTGTATGTGCCGGTTGATGAGAGCGCGAAATCCACCCTGCGCTCCCCCACGCCAGCCAGAGAATTCAGAAAGATGATTCGAATTCTCAACAGCGATGGCGAAACCCTCTCCGAAAATCGCCTGGAACGCAAAGCTCAACTGAGCCAGGTCTTACGCGATGGCACCCTGCAGTCGGTCTGCCGTGTTATCCGCGACTTGATCCACTACAGCCGCACCAAAAAATTGAGCGAGACCGACGCCGCCCTGCTGGAACGCGCTAAAAACTTTCTCCTTACCGAGTGGCAGGTGTCGCTATCCGTCCCTTATTCACAGGCTGAGCAAGAGCTGAGACAATTATTAACCGAAGGTCGCAATAAAAGTGAATAAATCCCTGCCTGAGAGTGCCTGTCGCCCTGAACACCCGCACTTAACGCTGGATTTAATTTTATATGTCTAAGGAGAATATGATGGAAACGAAGTTATTTGTAGGTAATTTATCCTACGATACAACCGAGCAAGATCTGAACGATCTTTTCTCACAGGCAGGCACGGTTAAATCGGTCAGCCTCATTACAGACCGGATGACGGGCAGGTCCAAAGGCTTTGCCTTTATCGAGATGTCCTCCCAGAGCGAGGTGGAACAAGCCATCAAGATGTTCAACGGCGCTAATTTTGGCAACCGGGCGATTAAAGTGGACATCGCCAAAGAGCGAGAGCCGCGCCCTTATTCAGGGTTCGACAGGGGCAGCCGTCAGGGCGGTGGTCAACGCGACCGGCGCCGCCGCGGCGGTCCTGGCAGCAACCGGTATTAATCTTCGCAACCTAAGTGAATATGCCAAACACCCCGGCGCATATCCGGGGTGTCTTTATATCCCTTCATGGAGTCTGAATTTCCGCCAATTGGATATCCTGTTTTGGCTAATTTCCCCTGAGCACATACAAATTTTCCACTTCAACCGGCTCCACGCGAGCGTTGAACAGTCCCCCCAGCTTCTCCGCCGCCATATCCGTCTCCGCCATCTCGAAGTTGCTGGTGCGGGACAAGATCTCGATTTGACGCGGATCGCTCATCACCCGGGTGATTTTCCCATCCACGATTTGAATCACCTTGTCCACGTATTTGGTCATGCGCAGGTCGTGGGTGACCATGATGCCCGCCCGGTTCTGCTCATGAATCAGGTTGGCAAACGTCTCCACCACCTGAAACGCGCGTTCGGTGTCCAGGCTGGCGGTCGGCTCATCTGCCAGCACCACCTCCGGGCGATGCACCAAAGCCCTGGCGATCGCCACCCGTTGTTGCTGCCCGCCCGAAAGCTGATTGGGCAGGCTGTTCAAACGATCGCCCAAGCCCAGGCGCACCAACAGTTCCTTTGCCCGCGCTTTACCGGCTTTATCCAGCTTGCCGTTCAGGCGCAGCATCAACTCGACGTTCTCGAGGGCGGTCAGATACGGTGCCAGATTGTTCGCCTGGAAGGTAAAACCGATCTTCTCCCGCCGGAACCGCGCCCGCTCTTTCTCGGTCATCCGGCTCAATTCCTCGCCGCCAATCAGCAGGCTGCCGGAGGTGGGGGAAAGCAATGCCGCCAACATCGCCAGTAAGGTGGTTTTGCCGGAACCGCTCGGTCCAACCAACGCCACAAACTCACCCTGTTGCACCTCGATATTCGCCTGATGCACCGCCACCACCGCGGTCTCGTCTTTTCCGTATGTTTTGGTCACATCCACAGTCTTCAACGCAATCGCCATTGGATATTCTCCTGATTTTCTATGTCTATAAATTTCGAACGTACCTTTAGCTCCGCACACCAATCGCAGTGAGCGGGTCAATTTTCAACGCCAGCCGCACCGATACCAGCCCGCCAATCGGACCGATGAGCAGTAACAGGGCGATGGCGCTGATCACCGAAGCGCCGCTGAACAGGATGGGAACATTCCCCGGCAAGCCCAGCGAGAGCAACAAGGTGCCAAGGCTGCCAATCGTCACCCCGATGACGGTCACAATCACAATCTGGAACAACGCCGCCAAAGCCACGCTGCGATTATTGCTCCCAATCGCCTTGAGCATCCCAATTTGAGGCACCTTCTGCAACATCTGTATCTGGAAGAATCCGCCGACCACCAACACCCCAATCAATAAGGTAAATCCCTGCTGGGTGTTGAGGGTGCTTTGCTGAGCTGTGTACCCAGGGATTGCCAAAATCGCCTGTTGCTTATTCGCCGCTTCGACCCCGTCCACCGCGGCAGGGATGCGGGTGAGCATCTGCTCGACATCCGCCGGATTTTCCAGCCTGACCGCAATGACATTGAATACGATATCGGTCGTGGTTGTGGGCGCTGTCCCCTGGGGTCGGATGCGATCCCAGGTACCCAACGGGACGATCAACGAGGGCTGAAAGAAATAGCGCCGCTCATCGGTGATTCCGGTCACCTTGAGGGTATAGAACTCCTCATCCGTGCCCTGGATAGATTTGATGACAATCTCATCCCCCAGCTTCAGGTTCTGCTCCTGCGCCAGTTTACTGTCAATGATTACCTGTCTGTCGCGCTTGTTGCGCAGTCCGCTCCCGCTCAGGAGGACCGGATCGCCGGGCATGCCGGGTTCGACCCCGATTAAGGAGACATCCACCGCCTCCCGCCCATCTGCGAAGACGATCGTTGCCGTGCTGAACCCCAACGGTCCAGCCTCAGCCACGCCATTTACCCTGCGGATATTCCTCAGCGTCGTCTGATCCAATCGGCTGGAGCTTGCCTGCAGGTCCACGTTTTCCTGATAGACCAGCACATCCGCTTCCAATTCCTGGATGAACTGCCGGTTGGCGTCCGCCAGACCGCCCGCCAGGGCGGCGATGAACAGCACCAGGGTGGTGATCAATGCAATCACCAGGCTGAAGAGTAGAAAGCGTCCCCGATTGCGCCAGATTTCTTTGATTGCCAGATGGAGTGCCATAAGCTCCTCACAAGTAACGATTTGATTGATTGGCAACATTGTACAGTATTTGTATAATATTGTCAAGGGTAAATGTATAGATATTGTATATTTTACTGGTCTCCTTCCCCCCAACAGCCTGTTGACCAGACGTAGGTTTTGTTATAAACTGACTTCACAGGGGTATCAACAGGGTTACAGTTCAACCTCCAGTAAATAAAAACATCATCATAGACGATAGGAGTGATGATCATGCGCGAAACACAACCCCATACAACCAGACGGCAGGTCACCGCTAATATCCTGGTGGCATTGGCGCTGCTCCTGCCAGGGCTCTTGGCTCCCATCAGCTTTCCACCTGTACAGTCTGCTCCGTTCGCTGAGCAGGATGGAGTCAACGCCAATCTGGCGCTGCCTGCTCAGTTGCCGGTGTACAGCCTGTCCGCGCCCACCGTCAATATCACCACAACCCAGAGCCTGGGTTCCCTCTTCAGCGGCATTGGCGCGCAGATGGTGATGACCGACACCTCTCATGCATCCACGCCGCTCTTCATCACCGGCAACCCGGAGACCGGCGCCCTGCTCGAACAATACGGCGCCAGCGGCGGTTTCTTCGCCTTTAACCCTTCCCGCGCCTTTGCCGAAGAACCTGCCAACCTGGACTACAGTCCAGGCGTGGTATGCAACTTCCTATCCAGCAATAAGCTATTTCCCAATGATATCAACCCGACAAACACCGCTTGCAACGGTCAGTTTTTGCAATACACCAACTCGCTGGTCTATCAGACCATCATCACCCCCGCCCTGCCCAGCGGCGCGCCTGATCTTTCCTCCTGGGATGGGATATCTGCCGTCAGCCAGACTCAGGTGATCGCTCAGCTTTGGCAGATTCCCCTTGAGATAGATATCTCTAAAGACACAGGAATCCCTGGGGGACGCTATGCCATCCCTCTCACCGGTCCGGGGGGACATCTCTCCCTGCTGCTCACCGGCTACGATGACAGCCCGCCTTTGGATAGCGAACTGCCAGGATTACAGGCTCTGGCAGCGCCGTACCATCAACGCCAGCGCCAATTAATTGGTCTGTTCGACGCCATCCAGCCAGCCCAGGCAGCCGCCGAGTTGAAAAGCCAGCTCCAGGCGATGTTCCCCGGGGCGGTGATCAACACCGGCGAGCCCCAAATCGGTTACTATGTGGAAGATGCGGCTGAACCGCAGGAGGCGTTGCTGCCAGTCTGGACCTTCCCCGACGCCACCGCCATCGTGGATGGCGAGGAGGTCAACCTGCGGGGCTATCATATCCCGGCTGTAGCCGGCTTCCTGCCCGAGGTGAGCATCATTTCACCCCCCGATGGCAGCCCTTACTCTCCTAACAGCGCTCTCAACCTGACCGCAGTGATGACCACAACCACCTCGCCGGTGCTCACCTATACCCTGATGCTTGAAGGCGGGACGCCCATCCTCACCGGGACAACCACCGGCGGCGAAGTGACAATCTCGGTTGAACCCTTCCCGGTGGGAGTCCGCCCGGAGGAGCCAGGTTTCTACCTCCGCCTGGGCGTGGAAGATGTCAATGGCGGCTACGCTGAGGATGCGCTGCAACTCGTCTACGTCCCTCCCAAAGACATCTTTCTGCCGCTCGTCCCGCAGGTTTTCTCGGCGCCGCCCGGCGGCTTAGCCTCCCCTGCGCCAGCCTCGCCGACTGCCGTGCGCACGATGGGCGTGGAGTGGGTGCATTACTATCGCGGCACCCTGCCGGACCTGCCCGGCGTCCCCCCCGACGGCAACGGTTTCTATTCCGGATTGCAGTCGTTGGGATGGTCGGGGCGGTTCAAATGGACCAATGATAACGCCTGGGCTAAAGACTGGAAGGACTGCTCCCTGGGCGGGATTGATTGCTCCGCCGGCGTGGACCGGGCGGAGTTTGTCTATTTCGCCGGGCATGGGTCGCCAGCCCGCATCTACTTCGGCGTCAACAAAGACGCCTACAATGCCAGGGCTGAGGACGCCCGTTTCCAGAACGTGCGCTGGGCAGGATTCGCCTCCTGCCAGACCCTGCGCGCCGGTCCCTGGGTCGCCCCGGGTAACCCTCCCTTATCTCACTGGTTCAACGCTTTCCAGGGCGCCTACATGCTGATGGGTTTCCACAGCAACATGGCAGACGTCCATTTCGGTCCCCGCCTGGTGAGCAACATGCGCCCAATCACCTTTTTTGGCATTACCCTTTTTCAGCGGACCATTCGCGAAGCCTGGGTACTGACCGCCTTCGAGATGAATGCGGGCAAACCTGCTTATCTATACGCAGTCAGCAACACCCTGAATCCCGTGGACTATATGTTGCCAGACAGCAGCGCCTCCCTGCCGCCGCTTCTCAACATCACCCAATACCGTTGGGTCTGGTGGGATTAATCACGGGGAATCGGCAAGAGATTACTCTCTCACACAAAAGAGCGACCTTCAGCGGTCGCTCTTTTTGTTTCACTTCTTCCCCACCGGCATCAAGCACAGCGGGATGATATCTTCATTTAACTCTAATAAGCTCTGGACTTTCATTTCGTAAAACGCTCCCACCATCACCGTCCCCAATCCGAGCGCCTCGGCTTGCAGGGCAATGTTTTCAGCGGCAGCGCCGACTTCCATATACACATAACGCAGGGTTCGCTCGCCGTAGCGCGCGTTTGTTCGGGCGAAGATGGCAGCGATGATCAGACTGCAGGGAGCATCGGCAATCCAGTCCTGGCTCAGACAGGCTTTCGCCAGCGATTGGCGGATATCGCCGCCCATCATCCGCTCAAGGGCACGTTCCGCTGGACGATAATGATACACCCCCGCTTCCAGTCCCCGCACATCCCCCGCCGCCAGATAGATTTCCAGCGGGTAAAGCGCCCCCGCCGAGGGGGTGGTGCGATGCCCCAACGAATTGGTGATGCCCTGCGCCGCCCACAGCAACTGAGCGACCTGCGCCAGTTCCAGACTTTCCGGTTTGTACCTGCGCAACGACCTGCGCCGCTGCAATGCCTCCCCCACCGAGATTTGCCCCCCAAATTCTGGAGGGGGCAAAATCAACGCTTCGTCATTCAGCTTTTTTTCGTTCCTAACTTTCTCGGCTGACATATCCGCTCCTCCGTGGCGTTAGACCAATCTCGCTTTCAATACCTTGGTTATCCAACCGGCGCATCACAACCTGCGTTCCATCTCCCGGGCGGCGTTTTCCAGGATATAGAATCCGCGCTCCATCAAAGCCTGTAAACTGTCCAACCCGACCGGCGCGCCGCACTCCTGAAGGTTCGCCCCCTCCGATTGCAGGCAGCGCAGCAACGCGCCCCGCACCCCGCTCGCCTGGTGCGCCCAGGGCGAATCGGCTGAAAGCCGCTCCAGGCGTGCCAGAAGTTGCCACGCCAGTTTTCGCTGAAATGCAGGGTTATCCATTCTCCTGGTCTGATTTGGGAGGCTCAGGCGCGCCCAACTCCTCCGTGATTTCATCCTCCTCTGACATTTCAGCAACGCCGCCCAACCCTTCTGCGCCTTGCTCACCTTCAGGCTGTCCCATCGCTTCAACCCTCGGCTCAGGCGCAACAGGCGTCTCCTCCACCGGTCGAATCAAATCCTCGGCTTCCTTCAATATCCCGCTCATATCGTATTCAGACAGCTTTGGCGGTTCGTTGCCCAGCATCAGGCGAGCGAAAACGCCCGAGACATAGGCGAGATAATTCCAGACATGAAAAGAGACGAACAAAAAAAGCAGCCCAAAAATGAAGGCAACCGCAGCCTCTACCGGGGTATCAATTGCCCAGTACCGCACACCGGTTAAGTCCACCCTCACCGGGTTCCACCAGAAGGTCAGGGGCGCGGTCAAAAACGCCAGAGAAATCGCGCCCAGGACCACAAGCATGACAAAGCTGAAGATACCCAGCGGAAATTTGACCAATAAATACAGCAGACTCTTCCAGGTAACCGGGTTGCTGAGCAGGCTGACGAACGTCTCCCAGGCGCCCTCCGGTTTTGGTCCGGGTTTGCTCATCGGAGGGATTTCCATTTTCAATAACCATATCGCCAGCAGGCGCTCGAATGAGGCGAATGCCCACCAGCCGAGACCAACAATCGCCAGAACCGCAAATCCCACCAGGATAAACATCAATGGAATTGCCAATGAAATCCCAACCACGAAGAAGATGAAATACGCCAACCCCAGGGGAAACGCCAGCAATAGATACAGCAGATTGAGCCAGGTCTGTCCCCGGGCAATGACATTGAAAAAGCGAGCAATCTGATTAGGTGTGGTTTGCATCTCTAGACCTGAACCTCTCTATGTCCTTATAGCTCTTTTGACGCCAGCAGACGCCCTGGTATCCCTGCGCCTCTCGATCCATTTTACCATCTCCGCCACCGCAAGGACGATCAGGCTGACCCCAATCGAGATGATCAAATCGGTGAGCGGCAGGCTTTGGGTCTTCAATGCCCCCTGAAAGAAAGGCACATAGACTACCACCAATTGCAAAATGAAAGTGGCGCCGATTGCCTGCACCATTTGTTTGTTGCTGAAGAAACCGATGCGAAATAGGGATTCGCGACCGGAGCGGGCGACTAACGCCGCCGCCATTTGGGTCAGGGTCAGGGTCATGAAGGTCATCGTCTGCCAGGTTGGGTTGCCCGCCGCCCAATAGAAGTAACCGATGCCCAGCGAGATTACCGCCATCAACAACCCCATCCACACCAGACGGGTGACCATCTTCCTGTCGAAGATATTGGCGGAAGCCGGGTTCGGCGGGCGACTCATCACACCTGGTTCAGCCGGCTCCATCCCCAACGCCAGAGCAGGTAAGCCATCGGTCACCAGGTTCATCCACAATATCTGCAAGGGCAGCAGGGGCAGGGGCATCCTCAGCAGTGGTCCGAACAACATCACGCTGATTTCCGCCGAGTTGCAGCTTAATAGATAAGTGATGAACTTGCGGATGTTGTCGTAAATTACCCGTCCCTCTTCCACCGCCGCCACAATTGTGGCGAAATTATCGTCCTGCAAAACCATATCCGCCGCTTCTTTGGAGACGTCCGTGCCGGTTATCCCCATCGCCACCCCGATATCCGCCTTCTTCAGCGCGGGAGCGTCGTTGACCCCGTCTCCGGTCATGGCGGCGATGTAGCCCTGCTCCTGCAAAGCGGTCACCAGGCGGATTTTATGTTCCGGCGAGACGCGGGCAAAGACGTTCACTTCCCGCGCAACCCGGTTCAACTCCTCTGCGCTCATCTTATCCAGTTCTTGCCCGACGACGTATTTCCCATCCGTCGCAATCTGCAACTGCTCGGCGATATGCCGGGCAGTCAAGGGATGGTCTCCGGTGATCATCACCGTGCGGATGCCCGCCGAACGACATTTAGCGACGGCGTCTTTGACCTCCGGGCGCGGCGGGTCAATCATCCCCACCAATCCAACCAGGATCAAATCCCGCTCCAAAGTCTCCTCTGTGAACGCCTCTGGTACAGCCTCGAGCAACCGCACGCCTACCCCCAGGATGCGCATCCCCTTCTCCGCCATCCGGTCATGGGCAGCCATCACCCGTTCCCGCCAGCCTTCATCCAGCGGCTCCAATTCGCCCTCCACCAGGACCTGGGTGGCGATATTCAACATCCCGTCAATCGCCCCTTTGGTGCATGCCAGGTAAGGCGGGGGTTGGTCCGTCAGGCGCCGCTCCCACAAGGGCAACAGGCTTTCGGGCATGTCTGCCGCGGATTGGGGAACGCGATGCAGGGTGGTCATCCGTTTGCGACTCGAATCGAAGGGCACCTCGCCCACCCGCGGAAACGCCTTTTCTAACTCGGGCTTTACAATACCCATCCTGGCAGCCGCCAGCACCAATGCCACCTCTGTGGGGTCGCCCACCGAGCGATACCCTTCTGGCGCCTCTCCCCCGTTCTTCTTTTGAATGATGGCGTCGTTGCACAACGCTCCGGCAATCAACAACAAATCAATCGTCGCAATCGCCCCTGGCGCTTCGTCCGAAGGCAGGATACTGAATTCCTTGCCTGGCTCGACCTGCCCCAAATCCAACCGGTGATTGGCGATATCCAATATTGTCACCGCCATCTGGTTCTTAGTCAGGGTGCCGGTTTTGTCCGAACAGATGACGCTCACCGAACCGAGCGTTTCCACCGCGGGCAGTTTCCGAATCAGCGCGTTGCGCGCCAGCATCCGCTGCGCCCCCAGCGCCAGGGCGATGGTCGCCACCGCCGGCATCGCCTCCGGCACCGCCGCCACCGCCAGGCTGACCGCAGTCAAGAACATCTCCTCCAGGTCCTCTCCCCTTAATAACCCAAGGGTGAAGATCACCGCAACGATGACGATTGCCACCACCGCCAACACTTTTCCCACCCGGTCGAGCCGTTGCTGGAGCGGGGTTGGCTCACTTTCCACCCCCTGGATCATCCTGGCGATGTGCCCAAGTTCGGTGCGCATACCGGTCTCGGTCACCAGGATTTCGCCCCGACCATAGGTGACGATTGTCCCCATAAACACCATGTTGCGCCGATCGCCCAATGCCCTGTCCGACTCGAAAACCAGGTCGTCGTCTTTATCTATCGCTACCGATTCGCCCGTCAGAGCCGCTTCTTCAATCCGCAGGTTGACGCTCTCCAGCACCCGCCCATCGGCTAGCACCAGGTTGCCCGTCTCCAGCAAGACGATATCCCCCGGCACCAGCAAGCGTGAGGGCAATTCCTGCACCAACCCACCCCGCTTCACCTTGACCATCGGCACCGCCAACTTCTTCAACGCCGCCATCGAACGTTCCGCTTTGTATTCCTGTTGAAACCCTAAGGCTGCGTTGAGAACGATAATCGCCAGGATGGCGATGGCGTCCGCGTAATCCCCCAGAAAAATCGAAATTAAGACCGCCGCAAACAAAATCAGGATCATCACCCCTTTGAGCTGATCCAGAATAATGCGCCAGGGGCTGCGCCCCTCTTGCTCTGTCAGCTCGTTTGGTCCATATTGTTCCAGGCGTCGCTTTGCTTCGGCTTCATCCAGACCCTGAGATGGGTCGGTTCCAAACTCCTGGATGACCTCCTGGGATGATTTCTTATACCAATCGCTCATTTCTGCTCTCACCACCCGCCCATTTTGATGCGGTGGTTCACCGCGTCTCGCAGAGCATACAACAAATCTTGATACAACTCCTGGTAGCTGGGGTCAACCGTAACCGAACGTTTTTCCAGCTCGCTCATCAGATAGGTGATCCAGGAAAGCCAGGTGCGGGGATTCCCGCTGAATTCCGCCAGCGCATCCGCGACGGACGAGAGTAAATTGCGTAGCTCTTCTTCACTGCGCATCGGTCTTTCTCCTTGAATAAATAACCGTTAGCTTGCACGTCTGATTATGTCTTTCCAGGCTCACCTCAGACGCCGCTGTCATCGAAGCCAGGCGTTCTGGCGCCATTGTTTCACGCCAGACGGAAATTATACCAGTCGCGCCGAGAACCGTTATAATAGCCTCTCAAACGGAGACGTCTATGCCGGATCAAATCATCATCAAAGACCTGCTCGCCCGGGGCATCATCGGCGTTACCGAACAGGAACGCCAGCGCCCGCGGGACATCCTGATCAACCTCACCCTTTTCGTGGACCTGCGCCGCGCTGGCGAGACGGACGATCTGAACGATACCGTCAGTTACAGCCTCATCGCCCGCCAGGCGGTCGAACTCGCTGAGAGCGCCGCCCGCTATACGGTGGAGGCATTGGCGGAGGACCTGGCGCAGATGTGCCTGGCGCACCCCGGGGTGGAGCGGGTACGGGTGCGGGTGGAAAAGCCGGCTGCGGTGCGCTTCACCCGCTCGGTCGGGGTTGAAATCGAGCGGGACCGTCCCCCAAATTAGATGAATGGAGTTGGGATTTCTCCGCCTATAACAAGGGGTTAGAACCGCGGGCGATGTTCGCCAGGAACTCCTCTCGGGTCGGCGCGGATTTGCGGAACGCCCCGAGCATGCTGGAGGTGGTCATGCGGGCGTCGTGCTTGCGCGCCCCGCGCATCGTCGCGCACAGGTGCAGCCCCTCGATGACCACCGCCACCCCCCAGGGGTGAAGCGTTTCGTTGAGAAACTCAGCAATCTGCCGCGTCATCCGCTCCTGTAGTTGCAAACGCCGGGCGAACATATCTACAATGCGGGGGATTTTCGATAAGCCGATGATGTGCTCCCGCGGCAGGTACGCCACATGCGCCCGACCCAGAAACGGGAGCATATGGTGTTCACACAGGCTGTAAAACTCGATGTCGCGCACCACCACCATTTCATCGTACTTTTCCTGGAACAAAGCCCCGTTTAAAATCGCTTCCGGGTCCATGCGGTAACCATCGAGCAACTCGGCATACATCCGCGCCACTCTGTCCGGGGTGCGCAACAGCCCGGCTCGATCCGGGTCTTCCCCAATGGCGCTCAGGATTTGGCGCACAGCCTGGCGGATGCTTTCCTGGTCAATCGCCGGTGTGCCGAGCAAATCAGCGTACTCGTACATGGATAGTTCGTCGTCGTCCATTTAGTCCTCGAATCATCTCGAAATCAAACAACTGGTAAGTATTTTAACACATCGAAATGGAGCCAACCCGGTTTGCGGGTTTGACTGACTTAAACAGTTTTTACCTGTATAATTCCTTCGAACTCTGCACACAAAACCGCCTTAACAAAGGACAACTATGAGCACGGTCATACTGAGCATCTTTGCCGGTCTGGGGGGCATGATTGGATGGGGACTTTATGATTTTTTCGGGGGGCTATATTCCAAAAGCATTGGAAATTCTAAAACATTCTTCTGGTCGCAGCTCGCGGGATTGATTTTCGCCGCCCTGCTCACATTTTCATTTCTGGCAAATCTCATCATCCCAGCCAAAACCGGTGCGATGATTATTCTGGCATCCATGATATATGCCGTGGCATACCTGCTTTTCTTCAAAGGCTTCATCCTGGGAAACGTCTCCATCATCTCCGCAACCATGAACCTTTGGGCAGTATTTACCATGATTTTTGCCTATATCTTTTTGGGTCAACGGCTTACCCCAGTCCAATTTCTGGGCGTTGTGCTGATTATCATCGGTGTTTCCCTGGTATCCTTGAAGCTGAATGAACTCAAAGGGCAAGGCATTCAACTGCTCTCCGGAGTCAAGGAAACGGTTCTCGCCGCGCTATTGTTCGGCGCTTTCTGGATTTTCAGCGAGATTCTCTCTGAAGAAATCGGCTGGGAATCAACAACCCTCCTGGTGAAGATTGGCGTCGTATCTTTTATGCTCTTGTTTTCCCTCTTTGCAAAACGAGAACTCAATCTCGCCAGAATCCCTCTCAAAGTAGTGATGACGATTTTCATTGCCGGTATTCTGGAAGTCAGTGCTGTGGCGTGCGTCAATTGGGGATTAACCGTTGGAGAGGCGATATTGGTGACTCCAATCTCCTCGGCGTTATCCATCGTCACAATTGGCATGGCAGTCGTTTTTCTGAAGGAGAAAATCTCAAAACTCCAGGGCGCGGGGATCGTTCTGGTGATTGCCGGAATCGTGATGACTGCCTTTTAGGTTGAAACGCGCATTGAAAGTGTATGGCATTTCCATATCTATATCCAAATTCTCGGAGAACCATCCATGA
>JBBIPD010000009.1:0-2445 GCA_037443025.1 Chloroflexota bacterium | reverse complement strand
TTTCGCCAAACTGTTCGATCATTCCATCGTACGCCCAGACGCCACGCGGGAAGAGGTGCTGCGCTTCGCCGCCGACGCCGCCCGGCTGGGAACCGCCTCGCTCACCGTCCAACCGCATTATATTCGCCTGGCGTCAGACGTTTTGAAAGGTTCAGGCGTCCTGCTGGGCACGGTGGTTGGCTTCCCCCACGGCAATGAAACCCCCGCCATGAAGGAGTTTCAAGCCAGAACCGTCCTGGACCTGGGCGCCCAGGAGATTGATATGGTGATGAACATCCCTGCCCTGAAAAACGGCGAGAAAGAAATTTTTATGGAAGATATCGAACGCGTGGTGCAGGCGGCGCAGGGCTTGGTGGTCAAAGTCATCACCGAAAATTGTTATCTCACCCAGGAAGAGAAGCGCCGCGCCTGCTGGTGGATCGCCCAGACCGGCGCCCGCTTTGTCAAGACCTCCACCGCCTACGCCAGCGGCGGCGCCACCCTGGAAGACGTACGCCTGATGTACGAGTCGGTCGAAGGCAAGTGCCTGGTCAAAGCCGCCGGCGGCGTGCGCGAGCTTTGCGAGATACTGGAATACCTGCGGGCGGGGGCGCGGCGATTCGGCTCCACCCGCACCGGGCAGTTCGTCCAGGCGTTCCGAGAACTCCCCCCTGCGCAGAAAGCCGAATACAGCCAGTTCCTGGAAGACATAACTGTTTGAGGTGTTTAGTTGTCTGGCGGCAAGGTCTGGGCTTTAGAAAACAGCCTGACCAGATGAAAATGTCATCGCGAACCCGGCGGTCTTTGACCGGCGGTCTTAGCCGTGTGAAACAATCTCACGCTGATGCAGGGGCTGCTTCGTCGCAAAGAACGCTCCTCGCAGCGACAGATTCCTTGCTTGTGAAAACCCTGGCGGCAGGGCGTCAATATCGCTGAACAACAACAGGCAGGGTGTCAACGTATTGACAAAAAATATTTTCATGGTAAAGTATTAATGTAATCAATTTGTGATAAATTAATTACAAGGCATCATGCCATCATTGCAGAAGACCCATAAGGAATTGATATCTACAGCTAGAAGTCGGGTGAATTCGGTTTCTGGCGTTTATTTTGCCAACACGTTTCTATTCCATTCTTTTCAAAATCGTCACCAACCTGGTCGTATCCATCTATCCTGAGACAGGTTAGAAAGGAGGTTCAGGGGCGTTCAATACATCACCAATGCCAACAGGGAAAGCACGAACGGAGACCAATGGCGTTCCTCCGTCTTCGTCCGCTTCAAAGTAACCCAAAAATAAACCAATCTACTCACTGATCCTCGTACCTGATATGGAGGAGGAAGAAGATGTATAAAAAGGCGTATATTCTGTTCAGCTTCATCGTGCTAGTCAGCATGATTCTGGCTGCCTGCGCAGCGCCAACCGCGCCGCCGCCAGAGAAAGTCATTGAGACCGTGGTTGTCACCCAGATTGTGGAAGTTGCGGGAACTCCGGAAGTCAAAGAAGTGGTCAAGACGGTTGTGGTCGAAGCCACCCCTGTACCGGAGAAACCCAAATTGGAAATCTTCCACTGGTGGACCGCGCCCGGCGAGCGTGAGGCTGCCGATGCCATGTTCGCCGCCATGAAAGCCAAGTATCCCGATGTTGAAATCGTCGAGAACCCGGTCCCTGGCGGCGGCGGCACTGAGCACCGCATCGTCCTCAAAGCCCGCATCACCGCTGGCATCCCGCCGGACACGTTCCAGACCCTGGGCGGCGCAGAGTTGAAAGACTACGTGGACAGCAATGTCCTCGAACCCCTGGATGATTTCTATGCCGAGACCGGCTATGCGGATGTCATCCCCAAGCCGTTGCTCAACGCGGTGACCATCAACGGGCATCCCTACTCCGTCCCGCTGAACATGCACCTGGAGAACATCCTTTACTACAACAAGAAGCTGTTCGACGAGCTGGGGATTGCCGCCCCGGTTGGCTACGATGACCTGATCGCCGCCTGCGAAAAAATTAAAGCCGCCAAACCTGAGATGGCGTGTCTGGCGGTTGGCTCTAAGGACAACTGGTCGGATGTCTTCGTCCTGGACACCATCATGATGGAACTGGGCGGACCCAAGTACTACGTTGATTTCTTCAAGGGCAACATTGACGTCGCCAACGACCCCATCTTCAGGGAGTCATTGCAGAAATTCGCCGCCCTGCAGCCCTACATCAACGCCGATCACTCCAGCCTCACCTGGGACCAGGCGGTTGGCGCAGTCGGCGCGGAGCAGGCTGCCATGACCATCATGGGCACCTGGGCGATTGGCGCCTTCATCAAAGGCTCCAACTGGCAGCCGGGTGTGGATTTTGGCGCGGTGAACTATCCTACCAAGCCGGAGCGCATCCTGCTCTTCCACCCCGATACCTATGGCTGCACGGTCGGCGCGCCCCATCCCGAGGTCTGCCGCCAGTGGCTCTCGGTGGTCGCCTC
>JBBIPD010000008.1:0-21107 GCA_037443025.1 Chloroflexota bacterium | reverse complement strand
TTCTGCAGATAAAGCTCGAGCTTCTGGTAAATCGGGGTTGATTTCCATCGCCCGACCCAGGTACATCAACGCTCGCTGGTATTGGACAGGGTTGATTTCACCGTCAAGATCGAGGATGCAGCGGGCATAATCCAGATATGCCTGGGGGTCTGAAGGACTGGACTGAAGCACAATCTCAAGCGGTAGGAGGGCAGGGGCGGGCTCGTTGAGCGCCAAGAGCGCTTTGGCATAGGCATAAGCAACTTCAGGCTGATAGGGCGCTGCCTCGAAAGCCTGTTCCAACTCCAGACGCGCTTCCTCGAGATGCCCAAGTTGCTGCAAGGTCTGCCCAAGGCGTAAAGCCACGCGGCTCAAGCAAGATCGTTCTATCAACCCGTCAATGGCGGGTTCGAACAGACTCCTGGCATTGCGCAAGGCGGGAAGAGCCAGTGTGGGACTGTTTTCACCAAGATATGTTTCGCCCAAGGCAAGCCACAATTCCGCCTCATCTGGAACGGCTTTTGTCGCGGCATTGAGGATTTCAATCACTTTTTGGTTTGACGCGCCTTGTTGATAATGAGAATAAATCTCTGCCATCGCCAGCCAGATATCTTTTTGGGCTGGATTTTTTTCTTCTATCGTCTGCTCCAGAATATCCAGAGCATCCTGGATGCTCCCTTGCTCAGCGATCGCTTTGGCATAGATTGCCAGGGCGACGCCGTCATTTTTATCCTCGGAGAGCAGTTTCTGGCAGACCTGGATGGTTTGCTCGGGGTGTCCCGCCCTCAAAGCGCAGGCGGCGAAATGGTGTAAATCGCACACTGCCGGATTTGTCTGTTTCTCAAGCATCGCTGCCCGTTCTTCGTAGGCGGATTGCCATCTCCCTGCCACTTCGAGCATTTCGGCGAGAGCATTGCGCAGGTCTATTCGATCGGGCGCCAAGCCAACCGCAATGTGGGCGTATTCCAGGGCGTGATCGAGCTGACCGGCGGACAGGAGGGATTTTGCCATGATGACCGTCGCGTCAACACTACCGGGAAAATACTCCAAAGCCAATCGGGCGGCTTTGATCGCCTCCCTGGGCAATCCAATGCTCATGAAAAGTCGGGCGAGCTTGATCGCCAATGGCAAGTCCAGCAGCGAGGCAGGGGAGGTTAATTCCGAAACTTGACCCAGGCTGTCCAGGGTTTGACCAGCCAGGAAGCGGGCTTTTTTGAGATCTCCGGACTGAAATGCCAGGGTAGCCCGAACATATAACAGACTGGCGGGCTGATGGGGTAACTTTTCGGGGTTAATCGGTTGTTCTGAAAATTGGGCTTCGGCTTCGCCGAGTCGGTTATTGTCATTCAACGCCAAAAGGAAGCCGCCGAGATGCGCCGCCGAATCCGGATCGAGGTGATTGGCTTGTTCCCAGGCGGAGAGGCAACCCTGATAATCGTTATCCTCTGCGGCAACCTGGGCGGTGAGAGCGGCAATCTCTGCCTGGATTGAGCGGGCGATTTTGGCTGCTTCGGTCAGGATTGGAGCTGCCAGTTTTGGTTGAGCCGCCAGGCGCAGGATTTCTGCGCGGAAGAGAAAGTCCTTTATCTGTCGAAATGGTTTGTCAATCTGGGGGGTGTCGTCGAGATTAATCTGCTGACCTTTTCTCTCCTGCCACCATTGGCTGTTCAGTATCTCTTGAGCCAATCCCACAGCAAGGGAAGGACGCTGAATGAAGAGCCAGCGGAGAAAATCCATTTGATTTGTTGGTGGAACAATCTTAAGCAGTTGGCTTAGAGTATTCGTCTGACTGTGCTGGGGAGCAGGCGTGCTGAGAAAGGCGTGGGCAGCTAAATGGGGGCGTTTTATTTCTATCAGGGCTGCTAAAAGCTCGAGCGAATCCTGGGTCAGACCATAAAGGCAGGCTGCGGTTGTGGGAGCGAGGGTGATGAGACCTTCGCCGACTTCTTGCCATGAATTTGCGTACCGACGTTGTTTGAGCAGATTTAAGGCTGCTAACCCTGCCTCGCTCAGGTTGGATACCCCTGCTCCCTGGGTTTCAGCCAGTACAGGCAACATCTCAGAAAGCCCCTGGGGGTGCTGATTAACTGAGGTGAGTATTTCCCAGGGGTTTGGATATCCCAAAGAGAGCAAACTCAATGCAGCAGGGGTGTATGCGTCCACCTGCGCCTTAAATCGTTCGATAGCGCGCATTCCCAGGTCGGTTTGTAGTTCTTTCCAGACGATTGAATCCTGGCGCAATGCCAGGAATGCCCAGGACCAATCAGCTTCTGGGACTGTTCGCTTGAATTCGACGATGAAATTCGATGACATCATGGCAGCTCCATTCAACAAGAGAGGGAAGCGCTAGGGGATTTTCAGTGCCAGGATGCTGGCGGAAATCATCAAGAAAATCCCGATAATCGTGATGAAAACCCCAATGCCGGCTGTGGTTCGCACCAAATCGTTCAAGGCGCTCAATAAGCCAGATGCATTTCCAACCAGACCGGCGATGTCTTCTGCCAGACCTTTCTGCGCCAGGCGCGTGGTTTGCACAGCCAGGGTGCGCACATCCCGCCCATTCACCCGAACAGTCAGGATAATCAGCCCTGAGATGGTGCAGACTGCGCCCATTAAAAACAAGACAACCGACATAATCATAAGAATCTCATTGGCAGTAATTGTGGACATGGATACCTCGCACTGGAAATAAAATATTCGCCCGCCCCTTATTCATTGGATTGATGACAACAGCGCCAGAAAGGGAAACTCACAGGTGAGGCTTCCTCCGGCGGGCAGCATACTCTTGAAATCCGCAAGGACCTGGCTGGGTTGCAAATCGGTGACCAGATGTTTGCCAAGGGTGTCAAACAGCTCGGGGATACGCTCGTGAGGTGCGCTGAGCGACGGGGGTATTCGACAAAGTCGCTGCGCTATTTGCATCTGGGATAACAGCGCATGCCCGGGGTTGTTGATGGTGGGCTGAAGAAGGGCAACCGCCTGGACGCCCGTGATTTTCTCGGATTGAGTCCCGTTTATGCCTGGCATCTTTTCTAACCCACCCATAAAGTCAATCAGGTCAATCAGGGCAATTTCGTCAATTAGCAGGTAGTTGTCCCATCGGACATCTATCTCGCTCAAGGCTTGGAAGAAAGCGGGGTCTGGTATTGATTGCGGACCAAGGCGAAAATTTTGCGCCAGAGCAAAATCCGCCGTAATTTGACCGCCGTTTTGTCCCCGCGTCACGGTTGGGTAAATCGGCATCAATGTGAGGCGGGGCATATCGGGTAGATACAAAATTAACCAGACCCCTTCCAGCACGGGAGAAGGAGATTCCAGGTGATTGACGCCGATGACCAGGATATTGCGCTGCGCCCGTGCGGGTAACACCGTTTTCAGTTCGGTTGCCATGACGTTTGTCAACTGGCTTTGCGGAGCAAAAGACTGGTGATCCGACTGCTTGTCCTTCCGCAGTATGTTCCGAGCCTCTTGCTGGGATGATTTATATTGCTTCTGAATCGACTCCATCATGCGCCCAATCCGCTGTCCGGTCCAAACGCCCGTGAACAGAAAAACAGCGAAAATGATGAGAGCGGGGAGCAAACTCTTATGTTTCATTAGAAGCTCCACTTTCAGGAATAAAAGATAACGCCTACGATCAAGCCAACGCAAAAACCGCTGAGCGCATAGAGCAAGGCGCGCCTGGCTACATGGATCATCGCCTCTTTGTAGAAAAGGTGATATAAGGAGGGGAGAAGCCTGCGCAAAAATTTTGATTCGCTGAGCAGTCTGATAATGAAAGCCCAAAATGCGATTTCCAGATGGTTGGATATCTGCCTGATGGTGAACATGATTACCTTCCTGAGGGCTGCCATAACCTGCCTCAAATCAACGAGAAGTGGTCACTTTTAGAATTTTGCCGCTGGCATCCACCACGACCCGCAAATAGCGCGGCATACTCTTCACCCCACCAGCAGAAATTGCTGCAGCTTTGCTGCTGAATGTCAGCAGATAATTGGTTTGGCTCTCTCCTGACCGGTCATGAGGTAATGCCTGGGGATGGATTTTAGGCTGACATCCGGCGAACTCAGGATAGCGTTTGTGTATCTGACTGACGATTTTCTTCAGGATTTTCGGGTCCATGGTTATCCTGCATAGCGAATGCGGCGGCGTAAGAACGCCGGTAAGTCCAGGTCGGTGAGATTGGGCGCGGCGGTGAGAGGCGTAACAGGTGGATTATCAACCGGTTGGGCTTCGAGGATTTTTTCCGCCTCCGGTTGCTCTATCTTATTCTCAGCCGGTTTCATTTTGGAGACCTGGAGTAGCGTTTCTTCCAGGGTTGGAGCGCCTAAACCGGTAATAATCAGGGTGACCTGGACTTTATCCTCCAGACGCTCATCGTTAATCACTCCCATGACGATTTCTGTCTGAGCGCAAGCCTGTTCCTGGAGATTTGTCAGAGCGGCTTCGACTTCGTATAAGGTCAGGTCAGGTCCTCCGGTGAAATTAGCGATAATTCCAGCGGCATGCTCCAATGAGACCGACCCCAAAAGTGGGTGGTGCAAGGCTTTATCAATCGCCTGAAGCGCTTTGTTTTCACCCTGCCCATATCCGATTGACATCAATGCGCCTCCCCCAAGTTTCATCAAGCGCCGGACATGGGCAAAATCCACGTTGATGACCCCGGGTTCCGTGATCAATTCAGAGATACCCTGGACAGCCTGGCGCAAGACATCGTCCGCCAGACGAAAGGCTAATTCCAGGGGTAGATTGCGCGTGTCGAAATACAGAAGGCGATCGTTGGGGATGGAAATGAGCGTATCGGTATGTTTTTGGAGCAACGCCAATCCTTCGGTTGCATTGCGTTGGCGGCGCCCCATCTCGAACGAGAAGGGTGTATTGACAATGGCGATGGTCACAGCTCCCAGGCTTCTAGCAATTTCTGCGGCTACAGGGATAGCGCCGGTGCCTGTGCCACCTCCCATGCCGGCGGTTAAAAAGACCATATCAGCCCCGGTTAAGGCGGCTGAAATCTCTCGACTGCTCTCTTCAGCCGCTGCTCTACCCAGGCGAGGATCACCACCCGCTCCAAGTCCTCGGGTGACATGGGGACCAAGCAAGATTTTTTTGGGCGCAGGGTTGGTTTTTAGGACCTGTAAATCGGTGTTCGCCGCGATGAATTCAACACCACCCAAACCTAATTCAATCATGCGGGTAACGGCATTTCCCCCGCCCCCTCCCAATCCTAGAACTTTGAGGACCGGCTTGTAAATGGGTGCTACGATGTCCTGGGGTTGTGTTTGCTGTAATATCTCGCTCATTTTTCGCCTCGCATTCGATCTGTTTATTGGGTTGATCCTTCTGGTGCAATACTTATGCCATCTCTACCCAATCGCTCTATTTGGCGTCCAAAACCCAACAGGCGGCGAAGGGCGTCCTCCGAGATGCCATCCTCATCGTCCAGCACAGTGACCCGTTCTGCCAGACAGGCTTCTTCGATGGAAAAGCCAACGGTGGGGCGATGTTCCCGAATGAACTCCCACAAAGCCCGGTTAAGTTGGCTGTCTTGCTCTAAATCTTTGGCTGGAAGAAGCAAATAATGAGAAATTGGAAAGGCGGAGGGTGTACCAGAGGCAGACATTTCCTTAGAATGGGGCGGGAAGAAACGACGGTCTGGGTTCTGGTGCAATTCTTTCAGCGCATTGAGGATTGGCAACACGCTGCCATTTGTTTGAAACCAAGCCCATTCCGCCTCCGGCATTTTCGGTAAGGCAGCTAAAAGCCAGTAATTACACGCCAACACTTGAGAGGGGACAGGCGGCAATGCTTCAGGACCATTCAGGGATTTACCCATCATCAGCCGGGCAATATTCAGATTGACCTGGGTGTGCTGGTCCAGATTATAGGGAGCTGTTTTTTGATGATTCGAGTTAGAAGGTCTGTACCCTGCGCCAACCAAAATTATCGGAAGCGGGTGACACAACTCAGCCTGGGCGATAGCCTGATACCAGTCATATATATAAAAACCGCGTTGATCTTCCTGACCGGGGGGAGTGTGGTATGGTCTGGATCGAGGCCAGCGCTCAGGACCTCCTGCTCCCCAGCCCAAGGGTTTTCCATCCACCCAGGCATATGCCCCAAGGACAAGATTGTTTGCAAGGTGTCCGTATCCCCGCCGTAGAATCCCCTGGAGGGCTGCCCGCAAGAAGGCTAAATCCCAATAGTCTCCCCCAGGCTCCAAAGGCGGGAATACCGGTATTAATCCGGATTGCAGAACCAGAGCTGCGGCGGGGAGAAAGACATCCAGAAAACGTTCTACAAGCTCAGATTGAATCCAGGATTTGGTTTGCCAGCTACGCCGCAAATTAGGTCGGTCGAAAAGGGAGATATAGTGGACATCCCACGAAGCGTACAGGTTCAATAAGAACTGGAGATTTTTCAAATCTGGCAAGTGGGAGGGTGGCAGACGAAACTGGAGCACGGGTTCAATGTTTTCGCGAGTCAACCCTTGAATGAACTCCTCTGGAATCGCTCGATCGTGTGGGGCGATCAGAGTCAGCCAGGAAGCTCCCATCTCCCTGATTTCTGGCAACCAGGCTTGCAAATCAACCTCTCGATAGTGAAGGGTATCGGGAAAATAGTGAAATCCCAGTCTGGTTTTGGTCTGTGAAAATTCGACTGTGGGCATAAAATTCTCCTGGTGGTTGTACGGCTCTTGATGCAAGAAATGTACCAGGGGAATTTATGTTATAATAAAAACAACCAGGGCGAGGTAAACCTCTTACTGGCTTGGGGATTGAACGATAACCTGGCAGGCATGGAAGATTGCAGACTTATAGCTGCATCCATATCAAGGCGGTTTACATTCGCTAGATGCTCATCATTCGCGGGCATGCGTCACCCTGTATCGAGGTTCAGGATTATCCTCTCTTCTAGATGAACACTCGAAGGAACCTCCTGATTCTTCTTCTGACTATCATCATCATTTTGATCAGCGCTTGTAATCTCGAAAAAGCGAAAACCCCAACCCCTGAAGGCACTTACCCCGTAGATCCAATCTTTCAAAAATACTACAATCAACTCGGCGGGAAATCTGTATTAGGGGATGCTATCTCCCCCATATTCTCGGCGCAAGGTAAACTCTATCAATATGTGGTGGCAGGGTTGTTGATGTACGATCCCAGCGACCGCACAACGCGCCTGGCTCCAATTGGTAGAGACCTCGGCGTGCGTGAAAACCCAGCCTCTCCTCAAGCCGCTGAAGCTGGCAGATACATAGATGGTTACCAGATCTTCGATATTTTTATCCCGTTATACGATCGTCTGGGCGGGGAAAGCGTGGTCGGTAAACCTCTCACCGAAGCCCATTTCAATATCGAAAAGAAGCGCTACGAGCAATATTTTGAAAACCTGGGTTTTTACTGGCTGGAGGGTGACGCAGAAGACAATGTCTATTTGTTGGCTTATGGAGATTGGGAGTGCAAAGCCAGTTGCCCGAATGAGGCTGATCCAAATGCTGTGGTTTCCTTTCCATCGCGCATACCGGCGGTTTTCAGTAAATTGATCGAACAGAAGGGATTGGATTTCACCGGATTTGCCCTTAGCGCCCCCTATGTCAATCAGGAAGGTAAGATAGAGCAAATTTACGAAAACGTGATCATGCTCACCGATCCCGGGGTCTCGGAAAACGTGTATCTATTGAATCTGCCTGAGCGGGTGGGTAAACTGCGCGAGTCACCGGGTGCTCCCAGCCCGGTGCCGGGGATGCGGTTTTTCGCCATCCAGGAAAATCTGGGCTACAATGTCCCCTTGATATTCGATGAGTACATCCAGGCGCATGGGGGATACAATTTTATCGGTCAACCGACCACGCATGTGACCCGCCCGAATCTCCAAACCATTGAGCAATGTTTTGTCAATCTCTGCCTGCAAGGTGAGTTGAATTCCAATGGTAAGATGGACGTCCGTCCTCTGGCATTGGGGATAAAGTATCGCGATATCTATAAACCGGTGGAAGGTATCTCCGGGATAGAAAAAAGCCTGGATGTGACCATGCAGCTTTGGGAGAGCTATCCATTGATTTCCCCGGAGCAGGAGCAGGAGATTGGTGTGGTCGTATTTAGCGGCGGAGAACCTGTTCCTGACGTGTCTGCTGAATTGACCGTCCGCATGCCGGATGGGGAGGAGCATGTATATCAATTACCGCCGACAGACCAGCAAGGCGAAACCCGACTGCGCCTGGATGCGCTCAACGCCGAAAATGGGACGCTGGTCCCGTATAGGGCGTGTGTTCAGCTAAAAGACCAGCAGAAATTCTGTGTCATGGACAGTTACTTGATATGGCATACCGGCGTGGAGGAGATAAAGACCATTCTACCCCCTGAGAAGACCAGTTATCTGCCCTTTGTTATCAAGAATTTTCATATGTATGTCCCGGCGTTTGTCAACCGCTACATGACTTATATGCCATTTATTGGTAAATCGCCGTGATTTTGCTTCCCCGGAGATAGAGTTGCGGGCATCTCAGCCACAAGCTGTGGATGCCCGCAATTATTTTAAGCGAGACATTTTTGGACTTTTATTGTATTTAAGCCCGTTCCACTGAATCTTAAGAAACCTTAAGAAATTGTCAGGAATAAGATGCAAGAGATATGCCATTATGCACAAAATTTTGGTATAATCTAAATAGCAAAATTTGTTGTATCCGGTCCTTACTTCAGAATCTTTTGCTATTTATCTGGCAATCATTGAAAGTTGAGGATTGGAGTCCCGAAGGAGGGGTAAGACAGGCAGGGATAAACTGCTCCGATGTTGCAGTCGATAGCATCTCCGAGGAATTCTTTGAGCGGCGGGATGGGTTTTTATTTGATAGGTATCAGGGCGGAAATGCACAGCTCGTGAGAGATATGCGGAGGTTTGGTTTTTTATTCCTGATAATGCTGAGTTTATCGCTGGTGGCTTGCGGCGATGGGTCATCAATCGAATCGATCCCTGCGCAGGCGGATTTCCCGGCGGTAGATCCGCTGTTTCGGGAGTTTTATGATCGTTTGGGCGGTTTTGATGTCGTTGGACCTGCCATCTCCGATAAATTTTATTACGAAGATTTGCAATGCCAATTTACCGCTGCGGTCTTGATGGTGTATGACTCCCGGGCAGTGGGTGATAGACGGTTTTATCTGGCGCCAATTGGGTTGAAAATGAATATCTCCGAACCACCGGCTTCCCAACCCCAGGGTTCGGATGTTAAGTATGTCGAGGGACATATCCTCTATGATAAGTTTGTGCCACTGTATAACCAATTGGGCGGGATGCTGACCGCGGGTAAGCCGCTTACAGAGCTTCACTACAATCCTATCAGCAGACGATTTGAGCAATATTTCGAAAACCTGGGTTTTTACGTTTTTGAGGATGATCCAGCGGAGACAGTGCGTCTGCTATCCTATGGGGCATGGATGTGTGACTATAACTGCCGGAAAGTCAATCCGGATAACGGCAGGATTGTCATTTCAGCCCAAATTGACGCCGATTTCGTAGATGCCGTCATTCGCCTGGGGTCTCACCTGACCGGATTTGCCGTGAGCGCGGTGCGCTTCACCCCCGATGGATATAAAGAGCAGGTCTTTGAGAATGTCGCCCTGATTTCCGATAAGAACCAGCCTGGTCGGGTTTTTTTGAGGGATATTACCAGGAAATTAGGCTATCTCCCTCAACCGCCAATGGCGCCAAAGAGCGATCCGACCTTGTATTTTTATCAGACTCAGGCTGAAGATAAGGGTTACAACGTCCCCATCGCCTTTATGGAATATATGGCGCAGCACGGTGGGCAGGATCAATTTGGGTTACCGATTGAAGAATATGCTCTCTGGAAGGAAAATATCTACCGCCAGTGTTTCCAGAATATCTGCCTGGAACAACATCTGGATGGACCCGAATCGCTAAGGATACGCCCTTCTCCCCTGGGCTATTATTACAAAGAAATGCCTGTTCAGGCTGTGTTCCCTGCTGAACCGCTCCAGACGATGGCAGACGCGACCCAGCCGCTCGCGCCCCCTGAGGCGTCAGGCGCTCCGCCTGTCTCGCAAACCCGGGAAAATCAATCCGTCCAAACAGAATCCCCTCAACCGACCACCCAGACTTTCACGCCTCAAGGCGCAGGAGGTCAGATCAGTATCCAGGTTTGGGAGACATTTCCTTTGTTAGCGTCTGGAGAGAGTCAGGAGATTGGTGTGGCGGTGTACCGGGATAACGTTCCATTGAGAGGTGTAGAGCCAGATATCCAGCTCACTCTGCCCGATGGGACGACAAGAAATTACAACATGTATCCCACCGGCGAGGATGGTCAAACGCGCCTGACCCTGGAACCCATCCAAGCCCAAAACGGCACGCTGATACCGTATCAGGTGTGTTCCTTTTTCCTGGGAGGGGAGCAATTATGCGTACGGGATACCTTTACAATCTGGAATAATCCATAATTGATATTTACGGTTTGTCAGCGCAATCGGGCAATCCCATAGAATTCCCCGGTTTTATGATTTTTAATCGCAATCTGCGTTCCTGCGCGAGATTTCGCCCGGCAGATGGGGGAGATCAATGGATACCTCGTCGCAAAACAGCATTGCCCGTTCGATTGCGTTACGCAGTTCCCGAATATTTCCGGGGTAGTTGTAATCCATGAGGGCTTGCATGGCGCGCGGGGTGACATCAGTGATGTTCATGCCCATCCTCAGGTTGTTGTTGCGGATGAATAACCCTACCAGCTCAGGGATGATCTCTTTTCGCTCCCGCAAGGGAGGCAGATGTAAGTTGATGACTTTCAACCGGTAGTATAAATCCTCGCGAAATTTCCCTTCCGCCATCAAAGCGTTCAGATCGCGGTTGGATGCTGCCAGGACCTGCACGTCCACCTTAATCAGATTGGTGCCGCCGACCCGCCTGAAAGCGCGCTCTTCCAGGGCGCGCAGCAGCTTGGCTTGCATATCCAGCGGCATGGAAGATATCTCGTCGAGAAAGAGAATGCCGCTATCTGCGATCTCCATCAAGCCTTGTTTGCGCTTCTCGGCGCCGGTGAACGCTCCTGCTTCGTATCCGAACAACTCCGATTCCAGCAAATTGCTCTGGATGGCAGCGCAATTGATGTCAATGAACGGTTTTTGAGCGCGAGGACCCATTTTATGCACTGCCCTGGCAAGGACCTCTTTACCGGTTCCGGTTTCGCCGGTGATTAACATCGAGACCGAGGCTGCCGCAGCGCGGGCTGCCTGATCGTAAATTTCTCTCATCCTTGGGCTGTCGCCGATGATGAAATCGGATTGATCGTATTGGGATTGGCGCAGATAAGCCAGCTCCCGCCGCATCGCGAGGTTTTCGGCGGCGCGGCGCACAGATTGTTCCAGGCGGGGGAACTGGATTGGCTTGGTGAGGAAATCAACCGCCCCGTTTTTCATCGCATCCACCGCCATTTCAACCTCGCCAAATGCGGTGATGATGATGATGGGCAGGCGAACCGGCATGCGGACGGTGTCTTCGAGCAGGCTCGGACCGTAGCCATCCGGCAACAGGACATCCAAGAGAATAATGTCTGCCTGCCCGCGTTCGATATACTCCTTTGCCTCTCTCAAGGTGGCGACGCCAAAAACCTCGTAGCCCTGCCCGCTCAAGAAACTGCCGATATTGCTCCGAGCGGTTTCTTCATCATCTACAATCAATACACTGAAACTCATGGATGATCCTTAGTGAGGAGAATGGTGAAGCGCATTTGGGATTGTATCAGATTTTCTTTCGGGTTATTCAATGGCAGGGATTTGGACGCTAAAGACTGTACCGCCTGGAAAACTGTTCACCAGAATGATGCCTTTGTGGGCGGTGACAATCCGTTTGGTGATAGCCAATCCAAGCCCTGTGCCGTTGTTTTTCGTGGTGAAGAAGGGGGTGAATATTTTGTCCTGATTCTCTTTTGGGATACCCGGACCGTTATCAGCGACAATCACCAGAGCATGCCGGCGGTTCCCGGTTGTCTCAGATGGTTGCACTTTAACCGCAAGGATGCCGCCTGTCGCGTCCATAGCCTGAATGGCGTTGGTGATCAAATTTTGGAAGACCTGCTCTAATGCCAGCGGGTTGCCCATCACAAGCGGTGTATCTGGATCAACTTTAATGTGATAATCAATCTTGGCGGCAGCCAGTTTTGGACGCATCCTTTCAACCAGGCGGGAAACCAGTAAGCTCAGGTCCACCGGCGACATTTCGTACTCCGTGGATCGGGCGAAGCTGAGCACCGACTTCATTAACCCTTCCAGGCGATCACAATCCTGTTGCAATTTCGAAATAAACTCCCGTTGTGGATCGCCCTCTTGGAGATTGTATGCCATGAGCTGGAGACCGGTGCTGATGTTGTTGATGGGGTTGCGGACTTCATGAGCGAAGATTGCCGTAACTGTCCCAAGGAGGGCGGTTTGTTCGAGGCGTTCGGTCTGGCTCTTGGTTATTTCCTGCTCGCTCATGTCTTTGATCAAGATGATAATGCCATCCACCTGACCGTTTTCGGTTACAGGCAAGATGTTCACTCGCGCTGAAAACGCCTCGCCAGAACGGCGGAAGAAGCGCAAATCCTCCTGGTTGAGTGTGGGGATGCCCGCCAGCGCCATTTCGAGCATCGGTCGTATATCATTTTTGCCAATCAGAATGTGCTGATAGGGTAAATTATGCGGTTCGTGATCGCTGTATCCCATCGCGATTTCTGCGGATCGGTTGAGCCGGACGACCTTCAACTCTTTGGATAAGACAATCAAGATGTCATCCATCGCGTTCTGGACGGTTTCAGCAAAGCGGCGATGACGCAACTCGCGCTCCAGATTTTCTTCCAGATTCAGGTATCTATAAAAGTGATGAAATACACTGCTGGCTTCGCCGGCGAGGATTTTGAGAACAGGCAATAACAGCTCTCTCGGTGGCGCAGAAGTATCCGCTGCGACCAATAACCCAATCGTTGCAAACTGATCGCCGATAGGGGTGCTTGCCAGATAAGTGAAGCCTTCGGCGCGGGCGTAACTGTGGAGGCTGGCATGGGCGCGCTTGCCGGGCGTCCATATCTGGGGGGTATGCAGGTGGATCAAATCCTGGGATGATAGGCGTTCAGGTAATTGGTGACCGATAAATGCGCTGCGTCTTAATTCCAGGTTTTTCCCTTGCGCCTGGTATATCGCCAGAATAGGCGCGGCTGTCAGCTCGATGCCAAGCTCAAGAATCCACTGGAGAGCTTTTTGCAAATCCTCTTTTTGGGTAGCGCCCACCAAATCGCCAAGTCGTTCCAGCAACGACTCCTGGCGCTGGTGTTCCGCCTGGCGATTCTGGATTTCACTCACAGGTTCGAGGAAAAGCAGATGCCAATGATTACCACCGGAAATCTCGTGAATCTCCGCCTGCACTTCCAATCCTGACCGATTTCGCTGAAGCAGGTTCAGAGTGAACGGTTCATTCTCTCCCTGCTGAATCACTTCTGTTATCTCAAGCCGGTCTTGCTCATCAAAGAGTTTATCTATCTCCATGCCAATGAGTTCAGATCGTGTAAAGCCGCTCAGCTCTGCAGCCCGACTATTGGCAAGGATAATCTGTTGTTGAGGGGTATCCACAAGCAGCGTTGCATGCGGCAATAACTCCAGAATGGTGCTGATTTCGTCCAGGTGCGATGTACGCTTCAGGCGAGATAGGGGGGAGAGAGGGGAGGGGATTTTCATTTTCCTCCGAGGGTCAAAGCGCTTTGTGCTTTGCCATTTTGGCGAGAGGATGAGCGTTCGGTTTTGCGATTCGTGGAGAGGCGAGCATGATTGCGCAGATGGGCGGGTAATATGCCCTCCATTGCCCGGTATTTAGCCACGGTGCGGCGAGCGATTGGGTACCCCTGATTTTTAAGCAGTTTGGCAATCTGGGTATCGGTGAGGGGCTTGGTCTCACCGGCGATAATCTGACATAATGCGGTGCGGATGTGGAGACTACGATCGAAGAATTTCGATAACGGGACAATCCTGCCCCATGGCAATTGCACCGCTTTGTTCGCTACCGCCCGGGAAATGGTCGATTCGTGAACATCCAATTCTTCGGCGAGACTGGCGCGGGTGATGGGCGCAAGGTAGGCGTCGCCGCCCAGGATAAATTCGCGCTGAATCACAGCCAGGCGTTGCATCAGGCGGACGATGGTGTTATCACGTTGCTGGATGCATTTGATGAGCAGTTGAGCCTGTTCCATGGCTTTCTGCCATTCTTCCAGTTTATCTGGAGGCGCCTGGTTGAGAGCCTGTCGGAACAGGGGGTTGATGCGAAGTTTTCCGGTCAACGGAGAGATGACTTCTACAACCAAGGGCGTGTCCGGTCGTTCGTTTAGCCTCGAAATGATCACGTCAGGGATGGTGTACACATCGTTGGCTGGTTCAGCCGACTGGTGAACGTCTCCCCAATGGGCGCGCGCCGGGTAGGGATACAGGTTATCGCTGATAAACCGGGCAACCTGACGCGCTGCAGCAGTGCTGATTCCCAACCGACGCCCCAGTTCGATATATTGGTGACGGCTGAGTAAATCCATTCCTTCCAGAATCGCCTGCGCGGTGAACGGTGGGATCGGTTTCGTCTCTGCCAGGACTTCCAATTGCACCAGCAAGGCTTCCTGGGGCGAGGTTGATCCGACTCCGATTGGTTCGGCTCTTTGGATTAACTTCTGTACGCTCTGAACCCTGGAGGGGAGGACATGGTGATAGCGGGCGATTTCGACAATGGGCGTCCGTAAGAGTCCGTCTTTGTCCAGGCTGGTGAGGATATGAGCGGCAATCGCCCGGTCTTCTGGGGGGAGTTCTGGAGCAATCTGGCGCAAGACATACACGGGGAGATCCTCCACCTCAGCCCCGAGTTCGTCATCGGGCATATCTTCCGGCGAAACCCTGCCGCTGAAGGTGTAGAAGTCCTCCCGTGGGGAGACAAATACGATCGGTTCATCGCCGGTCGCTCCCTGGGGTCTGCTGCAGATGGGGCAGGGACCTGAATGCGGGAGTGGGCGATGGCAGGTTGGGCAATAGTGGTCTTCGATTAATTCCAGGGCGGGGTTTGAGGCTAATTCAGCCTCTATTTTTTGGCGCAATTCCTGCGCGGTGAGACCCATCAAGGTCATCGTCTGCGCCAGGTGGGCGGTTGTCAGGGGACGCAGTTGTTGCGATTGGGTTTGGATAATCATCCGACTGCCTCTCTCAGTAATATTGATTATATCCTGTTGCAAGAATTGTGCCAGACGAAATCATGGCATTTGGTGGGAGAGATTCGGGTTTGACTGTTATTCAGCATGGGATTTGTGCTAAAATGATTTCATCCAGACGGGAGTCCCGGCAATGATCATCCTCTCTGACGACAGCGGATCCATTTTACCTGTCTTATCGCATAAATCCCCCAATTTCATCATGAGAATAATCGAGATAAAAGGATATGTTGCGTGCTTTCTTAATCTATCTATCCAAAGCTGAATGGGCGCGACGCATTGTTACCCGTTGGTCGGTTGCCTGGCGAGTGGCGTCCCGCTTTATTGCGGGAGAGAAACTCGATGACGCCATCCGGGTCATTCAGTTATTGAATCAAAAGGGAATCAACGCCACGCTGGATCATCTGGGTGAGCGCACCACCAGTCCGGAGATTGCCCGGCAGGCAACTCGGGATATTCTGGACATCCTTGATTGCATCCAAAGTTCCGGGGTGCGTTCGAATGTTTCGATTAAGTTGACCCAAATCGGCATCTCTGTGGACGAACAGCTCTGCGCCGAGAATCTGGAGCGCATCCTGCAGCGCGCCAAAGAGACCCATAATTTTATCCGCCTGGATATCGAAGATTCTCCCTGGGTGGATAAGACCCTGAATCTGTACCGCAAGATGCGGTACGAGCGCGGGTACCAAAATCTGGGCGTGGCGATTCAATCATACCTGTATCGCAGCGAGGCGGATATCCGCCAGTTGGGAGCGGAAGGGGCGCGGGTACGCCTGTGCAAGGGGGCTTATAAGGAGCCGCCGGAGATCGCATATCCCAAAAAGCGCGATGTGGACGCCAGCTACGATCGCCTGGCGAGGATGTTGATGGACAGCGCTTTGGCGCTGGGCAGCCCAGAGATCAGCCCAGATGGGATTACGCCGCCCATACCTGCCCTGGCAACCCATGATTCCCGTCGAATCGAAGCTGCGGTAGAATATAGGAGTCAAATCGGTCTCCCGATGAAAGCCGTTGAGTTTCAGATGTTGTACGGGATTCGACGCGATTTGCAAGAAAGTCTTGCTCAGCAAGGGTATCCTGTCCGAGTTTACGTACCTTATGGTACAGAGTGGTACCCTTATTTTGTCCGTCGCCTGGCGGAACGCCCTGCAAACCTGTGGTTTTTCATCTCTAATTTCTTCCGCAGGTGAGTTAAGACAATATCCGAAATATTTGATGAGCCAGGGTGATGTGAATCGCCTGGCTGCTTAATTTATTGTAATTTCAGGAGTCGGTATGGCTAAAAGGAAAAACAGGAATTCGACGGGTTCATTGGTGATGATCGCCAGCGGTTTGTTGCTGATTGCGATTACCATTGGATGGTATCTACTTTCTGGCGCTTCTCGAACTTCAGGAACTGCCTCGATAACCCCCACCAGTCCGGGAGATTACCCCCAGGTAGTTCGGATCAGCCCTGAGGATGCAAAAAAAGCACTTGACCAGAGTGAAGCCGTATTTATCGACGTGCGTTCGGTTGAGGAATATAATCAACGACATATCCTTGGGGCGTTGTCTATCCCGTTACTGGAATTGCCAGATCGTCTGGGAGAGCTTGACCCGAATTTATGGTATATCACCTACTGTACCTGACCAGCCGAGGAATCCAGCGCCCGTGCGGCGCAATATCTGTTGGAAAATGGTTTTCAAAGGGTCAATCCAATCAAAGGTGGGTTTGCTGCCTGGGTCTCGGGTGGCTATCCTACCGAACCATAAGGGGAGCATTTTATGCCAGACAGCCCTCTTCACCTATCCGCGAGATTACTCGAGGAGGGGCAAAAAACGTTGAATTTTTTCAACGAGTTATCTGAAGAAGATTGGCGTCTTGTTATCTACGATCAGGGATCAAGTTGGACTGTTCAGCAAGTGCTGGCTCATTTTGTCGGCGCTGAAGCTGGTTTTCTGTCGTTGATTAAAGATGTTCTGAATGGCGGTTCGGGAGCGGCAGAAGATTTTGATATCGACTCATTCAACCGCGAGTCTGTCGCCAGGATGCAAAACATTCCGATTGCGGAGTTGAGCGCTCGATTCTGGAGTCTGCGGCAAAAAAACGCAGAAATTGTCTCGAAAATGACCTCGGATGACCTCGAACGACGCGGGCGCCATCCGTTTTTGGGAGATGCCTCGCTCAGGGAGATGATTAAGCTGATTTATCGTCACAATCAGCTTCATTTGAGAGATGTTCGACGAGCGATGGGATAAGCTGGTTGTCGTGATGAAGACAATTGCGTCGCTAATCCGATTATCAAATCCCCTATTTCTGCTGGGGGGAATAGTGGTTTTTACCCTGGGCGGCGGTATTGTGAATTATCTGGGGATGCCAATCAATTGGGGCGCCTATTTCTTGGGGCAGGCATGGGTCACCACCCTCCAATTGTCCGCTCAGTATTTGAACGAGTATTTTGCCTCTCCAGCCGACCAGCAAAACCCCAAACGACCGACTTTCACAGGCATTAGCGGCGTCCTTGGTCCGGATGGGTTGCCCAGGCGAGTGGCGTTGATTGCCGCTTATGGCTGTTTGGCGGTGAACGCCTCTTTGATCGTCATACTCCTGATGACGACCAGGCTGACATTGCCCGCTATCCTGGTCCTGATTTTATTGTATCTTGGAGCGATGTTCTATTCAATCCCACCCTTCAGGCTCAGCGTCACCGGTTATGGCGAACTGACCCTGTCCATCCTTATCGCTAAGGTGGTGCCGGCATTGGCGTACCTTCTCCAGACCGGCGAGCTGCATCGGCTATTGGCGATGAGCACATTTCCCCTGGCGTTGTTGCATTTGGCGATGATGATATCTTTTGAGTTTCCGGACTACGCCCGGGATGCCAATTTTGGCAAGCGCACCCTGCTGGTCAGAGTGGGTTGGCAGCGCGGTATGACCATGAACAATCTGCTGATTCTCAGCGCCTATCTGTTGTTGGGGATGGCAGTTGCGTTCGGGCTGCCGATTTTGATTGCTGTTCCAGCTTTTCTGACCTTCCCTCTGGGGTTGCTTCAAATCTGGCAAATGCGCCGCATTGCTGAGGGCGCCAAACCAAACTGGACCGCTCTGACCTTGAACGCCCTGGTTTTATTTGGGGTTGTGGCTTATCTGCTGGCTTACGCATTTTGGACAAGGTGAAATAGGATGCCAGAGTTTTTAGAGCTGCTTCCGCCAGCAAATGCGCTGGAATTATTGCTGCAACACATCACGCCTCACCCCCATCCCGAGGTCGTTGAGACCATTTGGGCTCTCAACCGGGTTACATTTCAACCCGTGATTGCGCCTCACCCTCTACCGAGCTTTCCCCGGGCGACTGTGGATGGATATGCGGTCCGCGCTGCCGACACTTTTGGCGCCAACGATTCCTTGCCAGCCTATCTGAGCGTCGTCGGCGAAGTGCCTATGGGAGCAGACGCCGGATTTTCGCTCGCAGCAGGTCAGACGGCTGTCATTCACACCGGGGGAATGCTTCCAAAAGGCGCGGATGCGGTGGTGATGATCGAACATACCCAGAGCGCCGCCGAGGGCGAAGTGGAGATTTTGCGCGCGGTTGCCGTAGGAGAGAATGTGCTCAAGGTAGGCGAGGATGTTTCGGAAGGAGAGGAGGTTCTCCCGGCGGGGATACGCCTGCGCCCGGCGGAGATTGGCGGATTGATGGCTCTGGGGGTTGTGAGGGTGAGCGTCAGTTCCAAACCCAGGGTGGGGATTATATCCAGCGGGGATGAGGTGGTCCCGCCCGAGGCGCAATTGCAACCCGGACAGGTGCGGGATGTCAATGCCTATTCCCTCAGCGCTTTGGTCGAATCCGTTGGCGGCGAACCAGTCCGCTATGGAATCGTCCCCGATCAAATCAACCTGTTGCGCAAGGCTGCCCGTCTTGCCTTTGACGAATGCGATCTGGTGGTCATCACCGCTGGTTCGTCAGCCAGCAGCCGCGATCTGACGGCGCAGGTGATCAACGAGCTTGGCTTACCGGGCGTGCTGGTGCATGGCGTCAATGTGAGACCCGGCAAACCCACCATTCTGGCAGCCTGCGATGGCAAAGCTGTGATCGGTCTGCCAGGAAATCCGGTGAGCGCGTTGGTGATTGCGACTTTGTTCGTCGCGCCGGTAATTGAAGCGTCATTGGGGATGCGTTATCAACCACTAAAGCCGAGGCTTTCCGCCCACCTGACCATCAACCTGCCCTCACAAGCCGGGCGCGAGGATTGGGTTCCGGTGCGTTTGATACCCGGAGAGGCTGGCTGGCTGGCGGAACCTGTGTTCAGTAAAAGCAATCTGATATTCAGCCTGTCTCGGGCTGACGGTTTGGCGCGGATTCCGGCTGATTCCAATGGGGTAGCGGCAGGTGAATTGGTTGAGGTATTGCTGCTCTAGCTGAGGTTTGGGTTTGTCTGAGGAGTGATGGATATCCCAAAGCATTCGCTCACTTTGGCATTGCTGCCCGATAGATTGATGGTGTGTCGCCTGCCAGCAGAGGCGGAAATTCCTGATTGGGTTAAGTTCGGCGGTATCTCTGCCTTAATCCGAACCAATGATGAGTTTTCTATCCTTTGCGAGGATGGCGCTGCCCCAGAGGGAATCCCCGCTGAACGAGGCTGGCGCGCTTTGAAAGTGTCTGGACCGCTTCAGTTCTCGATGGTGGGCGTCCTTGCCTCTCTGGTGATGCCTCTCGCCCAGGCAGGTGTGAGCATCTTTGTCATCTCCACCTATGATACAGATTATTTGCTGGTTAAAGAGTTTGCCTTGCCGGATGCCCTGCTGGTTTTACGTCAGGCGGGGCATTCGATTGTCGGTCAGGATTTGAACGAAGTGAAGTCCCGGTAAGATCATTCAAAAACCCCCGGGTGGAAACAATATAGGTTAATCGAAATGTCTGTTTATTTACATGATATACCATTACCCCAGGCGCAACAGCGCCTGGAGAACGCCCTGACGGAGGCTGGGTTAAACAATATCCTGGGGGTTGAAGAAATCCCTCTGGATGAAGGTGCCCTGGGCAGAGTTCTTGCCAAGGCGGTTTGGGCGAAGATTTCCTCTCCTCATTACCACGCTTCAGCCATGGATGGGTTTGCGGTGCGCTCTAAGGACACCCACGGGGCAATGCCAACATCACCGGTCACCCTGATTGTGGGGGAGGCAGCCGCCTATGTGGATACAGGCGATCCGTTGCCGGAATGGGCAAACGCCGTGATTCCCATCGAAAATACTGAGCCTTTGGATCAGTCCGGTAGGATAGATGCTGACGCCCGCCATCCGTATGCCATCCGCATCCGGGCTGCGGTGCCGCCCTGGCAGCATGTGCGCCCCCTGGGCGAGGACATTGTAGCGACCCAACTGGTGCTCCCGGTCGGGCATACTTTGCGACCTGTAGATTTGGGGGCGATTGCCGCCTGCGGACATCAGTCGGTGTACGTCAGCCGTAAGCCGAGGGTGGCGATTATCCCTACCGGCAGCGAGCTTGTGCCGATAGGCGTACCTGTCAAAGCCGGAGAGATCATCGAGTACAATTCTCTGGTTCTGGCAACTCAGATTCTCTCCTGGGGTGGCATCCCAACTCGCTTTCCGATTACCCAAGATGATTTTGATTTGATTGTGCAAAGAGTCCAGGAAGCCAGCCAGGAGCACGACCTGATCCTTCTAAACGCCGGTTCATCGGCTGGTTCCGAAGATTTCTCTGCCAGGGTGGTCGAGCGGTTGGGGGAGGTGTTTGTGCATGGGGTGGCTGTTCGACCTGGACATCCGGTCATCATCGGTATGATACGCAGACAGGCTGACGAAAGTGGGGAAGGGGGCAGAGGACAGGTATCCCAGAAGGTGCCAATATTCGGGGTGCCGGGATATCCTGCTTCGGCTGCATTGACCGGCGAGATTTTTATCAAACCTCTGATTGAA
>JBBIPD010000007.1:0-21563 GCA_037443025.1 Chloroflexota bacterium | reverse complement strand
GAAGTCCAGGTTCCCAAGTTTGTCGAAGAAGGCGATGTGATCCGGGTGGACACCCGCATCGGGGCGTACGTCACCCGCGTCTGAGCCGCGCCCCAAGGATAGCCACCGACCCGGGTCATCAGATATCGCCGGTATAGCCAATGCGAACACCTGCAGGAAAAGAATGTCGCTATTTTTACGGTGACTACTTCAGAGGGCGTCACGATGAAGAATGCCGCCTGCTCAAGGACGCTTCTCCACCTCTGCCCTGGAAGCCGGAACTCTGTTCAAGCTGCCCGGTGCCGGAAATCTTACTGGCGAACGCCTGCCAATATCTTGTCCTTAAACCCCAATTGAAGCGCACGCTCGCATTGATAAAAAAGCGGGTGTCCATTGATACCTATTGTGAAAAGACAAACCGCTCTGGGTTTGACCCCCATATTGGCTGTGGCGAGTGCCACGAGCTCCCACCTGTTTTTCAGCAAGCCGACAATCCACCCGGAGACTCAGAGTGAGTCTTACCCTGCTGATTGACCTGGACAATACTCTCCTCACCAATTCTGTGGAGACCTTCGTCCCCGCCTATATGAAGGCGTTGTCTGAATTTATGGCGCCGTTCATCAATCCAGACCAATTCTTCAAGGCTCTCCTGGCTGCCACTCGAAAAATGCTCCAGAACCAGGACCCAGGGTGTTACCTGAAAGACGTCTTTGACACCTCCTTTTATCCGCAACTCGGGGTAACGCCCGAAGACATGCGCCCCCACTTAGAAAAATTTTACGCCGAGGTATTTCCAACCTTAAAACATCTGACAAAGCCAAGACCTGAGGCGATTCACCTGGTCAGAACCGCTCTGGATCGTGGTTATCGGGTAGCGGTCGCGACCAACCCGCTTTTCCCGTTGACCGCAATCGAACAACGCCTGAGCTGGGCAGGGTTATCCCCTGATGAGTACCCATTCGCCTATGTGCCTTCCTATGAATCCATCCACTTTGCCAAACCGAACCCCGCCTTTTTGGCAGAAATGCTTGCACGCCTGGGCTGGTCTAAGGAGCCGGCAATCATGATTGGGGATGATCCGGATAACGATATTCAATGCGCCAAAGAACTGGGCATACCTGCCTATCTCGTAGATGGAAATATCTCCGGGTTCAGCTCGCCCATTGCCCATGGCGCAGGCAGTCTGACAGAGGTGCTCCCCTGGATTGACTCGCTCGCTCCGGATGACCTCCAGCCCGATTACACCTCGCCAATCGCCCTCCAGGCGATTCTCCGTTCCACCCCTGCCGCTCTCTACAGCCTTTGCCACATGTTACCTTTGGAACAATGGAATCTACGCAGCCAGCCTGGAGAATGGAGCCAGACGGAAATCCTGTGCCACCTGCGCGACGTCGAGACCGAACTCAACCTCCCCCGCTTGAACAACGTCATCCAGGAGACCAATCCATTTATTCCCGGGAAGGATACAGACCGCTGGGCAGAGGAGCGCGACTACATCTCCCAGGATGGTTCGCAAGCGCTCAGCCAATTCAGCACCTCGCGTATGAGACTGTTGGCTTTATTATCTCAACTTCAACCTGAGGACTGGCAACGACCCGCCCGTCACGCCATCTTTGGTCCCACAACTCTGCACGAGCTGGTCACCATTATCAGTGGACATGACCAGCTTCACATCCAACAACTACATTCGCTGATACAATCCTTCAGGAAATTGGGAAATTAGCGCTGAATCAATTGCGGCAAGCACCTTGTTGCCTGATGGAGTTATTCAAGATAAATTGGATTATATCTGGTCAATATATCAACGCCTCCCTTGGTGGGCATTGGTGTTATGAAATCAATAACTGGTAACTCCCCAGATGAGGTAGGAGTCGAACCTTCGCCATGATAGGGCGGTTCAGTTATTGGAGGTTAAGATGCGCAAGCGGGTTGTGATCACCGGGTTAGGTTGCCTCACCCCGGTGGGCAATGATGTGGAAACTTTATGGGCGAATATCATCGCCGGAAACTCCGGCGTTGACTATATCACCCACTTCGATGCCACAGGGCACAAGACAAAATTCGCCGCTGAGGTTAAGGGGTTCGATGCGGCAGCGTTATTCGGCGCACGCGAAGCGCGACATATGGATCGCTTCGCCCAGCTCGCCCTGGCGGCAGCCCTTCAGGCTGTCGAGCATGCAAGACTGAAGCTCGATGACAACAACCGAGACAGGGTTGGGGTGATTATCGGAACTGCGATAGGCGGGGTAGAAACCCTGTTTGAAAACACAAAAATTTTCCTCGAGCGGGGGATTTACCGCGTCAGTCCCTTCATGGTGCCAATGATGCTGCCCGACTCGGCAGCAGGGATGATCGCCATCCATCTAGGCGTGCGAGGACCAAATATGGCGGTCGTCACTGCTTGCGCCACCGGCACCAATGCTATCGGTGAAGCGGCGGAGATCATCCGTCGCGACCAGGCAGATGTGATTCTGGCTGGCGGGAGCGAAGCAGCGATCATCCCGATTGCTATGGCTGGTTTGGGGGTTATGACCGCCATCTCGACCTTCCAGGGCGACCCGAAAGCCGCCTCACGACCTTTCGACTTGAAACGAGACGGATTCGTCATGGGCGAGGGCGCAGCAGTGCTGATTCTCGAATCGCTAGAACACGCCCAGGCTCGCGGCGCGGCGATCCTGGCTGAAATTCGTGGCTATGGTTCATCGAACGATGCTTACCACATCTCTGCGCCGGCGGAGAACGGCGCAGGCGCGGCGTTATGTATGGAGTTGGCGTTGAAAAACGCCGGGCTTGCCCCAGAACAGATAGACTACATTAACGCTCATGGCACCAGCACCCCCTTGAACGACAAGAGTGAAACCGCAGCTATCAAGACTGTATTCGGCGACCGGGCATATCAGGTGCCAGTCTCCTCGACAAAGTCCATGACCGGACATCTTCTAGGCGCTTCTGGCGCAGTCGAAGCGCTGATATGCACCAAAGTACTGCAACACCAGATGATACCTCCCACTATCAATTATGAAACGCCCGACCCGGATTGCGACCTGGATTACGTGCCAAATAAAAGTCGTAATCACGCCGTCCAACACGTAATGTCGAACTCGTTCGGCTTCGGTGGTCATAATGCCACTTTGATATTAAGCAAGTATATGGAGGCGTCCAAATGACCCGCTACGCACACATCACAGGTTGGGGGATGGCAGTTCCACAGAAGATCATCACCAACCAGGATCTTGCCCAGACCCTGGATACGACCGATGAGTGGATCGTCTCTCATACGGGGATTCGCGAGCGGCGGGTTGTCGGTCATGAAGAGACTACCGCTAGCCTGGCGGTCGAAGCTGCCATCAAAGCCCTGGAGGTAGCTAACCTCCCCCCCCATAAGCTTGATTTGATCATCGTCGCCACCTCCTCGCCGGAGTACCAATTCCCGGCAACGGCTTGTCTGGTTCAAGATCAAATCGGCGCAGTTAACGCCGGAGCATTCGATCTCTCGGCAGCCTGTTCCGGGTTCATTTACGCCCTTAATATAGCAACCCAGACGATTCGTTCCGGTTCAATCCGCAACGCGCTGGTGATCGGCGCCGAAACCCTCTCGCGCATCACTAACTGGAAGGATCGCAACACTTGCATCCTTTTTGGAGATGGCGCCGGGGCGTTTGTCCTCCAGGCAAGCGAAGAGCCAGGGGGATTGATCTCAGCCGTGATGCGTTCGGATGGCTCGGGGGGGAATGCGCTCAGCCTGCCGGCTGGCGGCAGCGCCTTACCTGCCAGCCTGGAAACCGTCAGTCAAGGGCTTCATTATATTCAGATGAACGGGCGCGAAGTTTTCCGCTTCGCCACGCGGGTGCTGGCAAACTCCACCCAGGAAGCAGTAGAAAAAGCGCTGCTGAAAATGGAAGATATTAAACTCATCATCCCTCACCAGGCAAACTTGCGAATCATCGAAGCTGCGGCGCGGGGTTTGAATTTCCCCATGGAGCGGGTGATTGTAAATCTGGAAAAATATGGGAATACTTCCACCGCATCCATCCCGATAGCCACCTGCGAAGCTGTCCAGGAAGGTCGCTTAAAACCCGGCGACAGAATCGTATTCGTCGGTTTTGGCGCCGGCTTGACCTGGGGCGCAGCCGTCATCCAATGGAGCGGACCCTTTGCGATCAAACGCAAAATCCGTCCCACCAGCCTGCGCATCTGGGCAAAGATTCGCTCCATTCTACGCCGTCTGGTGCGCAGAATTGAGGGTAAGATTTGGAAGGGATACTTCTAGAGCTTCCCCAAACTTAAGGTTGGCGTTCTTCATCTGCCGCGCTGCCCTCTTGCAGGGAGGGTTGTGCGGCAGGTCTTTCTTCGATTTCAAACACCTTCAACATGCGCTTGACGATGCCGGTGAATACATTTTGCTGATAACCGGTCAACCATGCCAGCAGATAAATGATCAGCGGGGAGGAAATATCCTGACCAGGACCGGTGATGGAAAGGAGACCGGCTCTCAGAACCAGATAAATCACCGCCCCAACACCGATGCCCATGATGGGGCTGTTGATATACCAAATCGAATGCTGGCGATCGAAATCCTGATCCCTGGAGATATGCCGGATGAGCGAGAGCCAGGCGCCAATCACCCCACCCAAGCCGCCCCAGACCATGCTCCCTAGCAGGTACACAATCTCATCCCTGCGCCCCGAGGCTCCGAAAGCCGCCGCAGAAGTGAACGCCTCGGGACCAAGCACCAGGAACAAGAACAGCAACAGAGCAACTCCCCACACCGTCTCGTACACAAAGAGACCATAACCCAATGTGGAAGACCAACGAGCCACACGTTGGCTGAATGCTATATGGAATTCAACCTCGTTGATATGGCGTTCAGCCAATTCGTAGTTCTCTTCTCCCTCCATCAAATCAACCCTGGCGTACTTAATCTGATCCAGAAGAAGGCGCGCCGTTACAGGATTGTTAATGTAAGCATCCACCCCATCTTTCGCACGCGACGCCCGCTCCCACAACTCTTCCAGTCGCTCTTTGGGGACGAAGAACTTTAACAATTGTTTTCTAACCGCCCCCTTATCCCGAATCTCGCCCTCGGTCGGTTTGCCTTCTTCGGGTAGCATAGGGGGTTGGGCTTCTTCTCCCCCCAAATCGGTGGGGATTTTTTCGCCGCCATCTTCAAGATTGACCGGTACATCCGAATCCTCAGATTCGGGATTGCTTGGGCGAATTACATCTGATAGCCCTGCTGAGGAATCCATATCGCACCTCCTTTGTCGGATTTGCAGGTTACTGCCAGTATAGACCATCTCATCAACAAAGTCAAACGTTAGAACGATGTTAGAAAAATATCATTTTATATTTACAAACTTCCAAGTGTATCGATAGGTTGGTATAATCGAATTAAATTCCAGGATTCGCTTTATTAGTGGAGGTTTTCCGTGAATCCAACTCGTAACAGATCTTCGATTATCTACCTGCTGCTGTTTGTGGCGATAATCGTAATGGTGGTATATAACTTTCAGCAGCAGGCGACAACTCAAGAGGCGTTGCCCATCAACAAAGTGGCGGCTGATGTACAAAGCGGTGTGATTGAACGGATCGTTGAAGATGATAACAACCTGAGAGTTATCTACACAGACGGCACCGAACGCACCTCTCATAAGGAACCGGATGCCACTCTGGTTGACCAATTGATCGCGCTGGGTGTCTCGCCAGAACAGCTTAGATCAGACAAGATCAAGATTGAGATCAAAGCCCCCAGCGCATGGTTGGGCATTGCAACCGCCCTCGGCTATATCCTGCCTTTTGTGTTGCTCATCGGCGTCTTTTGGTTCGTCTTTCGGCAGGCGCAGGGGAGCAACAACGCGGCGCTATCGTTCGGTAAATCTCGGGCGCGCATGTTCACCGGCGATCAACCTACCGTCACGTTTGAAGACGTTGCCGGAGTGGAAGAAGCCAAAGAGGAATTGCAGGAGGTGGTGGAGTTCCTGCGAGAGCCGGAAAAGTTCATCTCCCTTGGGGCGCGCATCCCCAAAGGCGTCTTATTGGTCGGTCCTCCTGGCACCGGTAAAACTCTGCTGGCAAAAGCAGTCTCGGGCGAGGCGGGGGTGCCGTTCTTCTCGATTTCTGGCTCAGAGTTCGTGGAGATGTTCGTCGGCGTTGGCGCCAGCCGCGTCCGCGACCTTTTCGACCAGGCGAAGCGCCACTCGCCGTGTATCGTTTTCGTGGACGAGATTGACGCCGTAGGTCGCCAGCGTGGCGCAGGACTGGGCGGCAGCCACGATGAACGCGAGCAAACCCTGAACCAGATGCTGGTCGAGATGGATGGTTTCGACACAGACACCAATGTCATCATCGTCGCTGCGACCAACCGTCCAGATATCCTCGATCCCGCTTTGCTCCGCCCTGGTCGCTTCGATCGGCGGGTTATCCTTGACCGTCCTGACATGCGCGGCAGAGAGGCGATCTTGAAAGTACACACCAGAGGCAAGCCCCTTGCGCCGGACATTGACCTGGGGGTCATCTCTCGCTCCACGCCCGGTTTCGTCGGCGCTGACCTGGAGAACCTGGTGAACGAGGCTGCCATCCTGGCTGCGCGGCGCAACCGCAAAACCATTGGGCAAGCAGAGCTGGAAGAAGCGATTGAACGCGTGATTGCCGGTCCAGAGCGCAAGAGTCGCCTGATCAGTGAAGAGGAAAAGCGGATTGTGGCATACCACGAGGCGGGTCACGCGGTGGTGATGAACGCCATCCCCGAAGCGGACCCGGTGCACAAAGTATCCATCATTGCCCGCGGAATGGCAGGCGGTTATACGCTCGCCTTGCCTGAGGAGGACCGCACTCTGATGGCTCGCAAAAAGATGATGGCAGACATGATCGGTTTGCTAGGCGGAAGAGCGGCTGAAGAGCTGGTATTTGACGATATCACCTCCGGCGCATCCAACGACCTGGAGCGGGTCACCCGCATGGCGCGGGCGATGGTCACCAGACTGGGAATGAGCAGCGAACTCGGACCAATGGTCTATGGTCAGAAGGAAGAATTGATCTTCCTGGGGCGCGAGATTGCTGAACAGCGCGATTATTCCGAAGCAGTGGCGCAAGAGATTGACAAAGAAGTGCGCCGCCTGGTCAACGAAGCCTACGAAAAAGCGCGCGCCATCCTGATAGAGTACCGCGACAAGCTGGACGAGGTAGCCAAGCGGCTGCTGGAAGTGGAAACCATCTCACGCGAAGAGTTCGAGCGCATCTTCCCGCCTCCGGTGCCTAAGAATAGCGGCACTCCGGTCCCAATGGCGGTATAAGGTTCCTTCCGGGTGAAAAACATAAACGTGAAACGTGACTGGGCTTCCGTTTCACGTTTTTCGTTTTCACGAGCTTGCACCTCAATGGGTTTTGAGAGAGACGGCTGATGAACCTCAAAAATGTGGATAATGACATCCATCAGGAATATTGGGTTACTCTGCAACAATCGGGTTACTTCCTGTTGCCAGAACCTGGATGCCTGCGCTTCAATGGAGAAGACAGATACACATTTTTAAATCGCCAGACGACCAACAATGTCAACTTGCTTCAACCGGGCAAATTCTTGACAACCATCCTCAGCTCTCCGACAGGACGGATACTGGATGTGCTCATCTTGATTGATAGGGGTGAGCACATCATGGCATTGACCCTGCCCGCGCACAGAAGCAACACCTTTCGCTACCTGAGAAACCATATTTTCTTTATGGACAAAGTTAATCTCAGCGATATAAGCAATGAATTTGTCCAAATCAGCCTGGATGGATCAAAAGCTGATCAGACTTTGGGCGCATTGGGCTTAGAAACACCCCGGGAGCGGGATGAGGTGGTCCAGGCAAATTTCCAGGGAAGCCCCCTGTTGATTTTGGAGAAGCCTGGTTTGGTTGGAAGAGGCTTTATCCTTCTGGCGGCAGCGGAGAAGCAGGCAAAGCTCACCCAATCCCTGCAAGAGATTGGGGCGATAAATCTCTCCCCGGAAAGCCACAATATCCTGAGGGTTGAAGCCGGATTGCCAGGGGCAGACGCGGAATTAAGCGAGGCTTATACCCCCCTGGAAGTGGGCATGGAGCAGGCAGTATCAGGCAACAAAGGCTGTTATCCGGGGCAAGAGGTGATTGCCCGCCAGATTACCTATGGTAAAGTGACCCAGCAACTTGCAGGATTTAGACTGGAAACCCCACTTGAGACCGGCGCCTCACTTTACGCAGACGATAAACCGGTCGGGAAAATCACCTCGACTGCGGTCTCACCCCGGTATGGGCTGATTGCCCTGGGTGTGGTTAAGCGCCCGTACCACCAGGTAGGGACCGTCCTGTATGCCCAGGCTGGTCAAATTGACCACCCAGCGCGGGCGGTGGTGGCGCCTCTCCCATTCACGAACGATGATTAACGCCTGTGTTTTGACCGGCTGTCCACAGCCATAGACCGGGCTATAATAAATCAAATGCCTCCTGAAACCCTCACTCCCCCTCAATATCCCTTCCTCGGCAGAATCGCCTTGGTGACAGGCTCGGGGCGCGGCATCGGTCGCGCCATTGCCTTACACTTCGCCGCCCTCGGAGCAGACCTTGTGATTAATTACTTCCGCAATCGGGCTATGGCAGAGGCTACGGCGGCTGAAATCCGCTCGCTGGGGCGAAAGGCGTTGGTCGTAAGAGCGAATATTGGCAAGATGGACGAGCTGGACAGGCTCTTTGCAGAGATTGATAAAGGATTTGGCGCTTTGGATTTCCTGATTCACAACGCAGCATCTGGCTATAACCGCCCGGCGATGGAACAGAAAGTTCGGGGTTGGGAATGGACAATGAACATCAACGCTCGTTCGTTGCTGTTCGCCGCTCAACGGGCTGTGCCATTGATGCGCAGGCGGGGCGGTGGAGCAATCGTGAGCATCTCCAGCCCTGGTTCTACGCGTGTATTACCGGATTACGTGGTGGTCGGCGCCAGTAAAGCCGCCATCGAGACCATCACCCGCTATTTAGCCGTTGAACTCTCAAAAGAAAATATCGTGGTGAATGCGGTCTCCCCTGGGGTGGTGCTGACAGACGCCCTGAAACATTTCGACGCCGAATGGAGCCAGGAAGCAATCGTCGAAAAAGCTATCGCCTGCACCCCAGCCGGGCGGCTTGTGACCCCGCAAGAGGTGGCAGAACTGGTGGCTTTCCTTTGCTCACCAGCAGCGAGCATGATCCGCGGGCAGACAATTGTGATTGACGGCGGCGCAACGTTGCCCGGTCCGGGGACTTGAGGTCAGGGATAACCCCTACCTGCCGTAAGTGCCCATGAGCTGACCCTGCGCCAGGATATGACCTTGCATGGCTTTTTCCAGGTCGCCCTTGGTGGCGCCGGTTTTCAACCCCAGGATGGTATCCAGCGCATAGAGCTTGAAGAAATAGCGATGCGGCTTGCCCTTGGGCGGGCAGGGTCCTCCATAACCCGGCTTGCGGAAGCTGGTCATTCCTTCCACTCCCAATTTTTGCGTCCCTTCAGGCAAGCCAGATAAATCGGGGGGCAGATCATAAATGACCCAATGGACCCAGGTGCCAGCGGGAGCGTCTGGATCGTCCATGATTAACGCCAGGCTCTTGGTGCCCTCGGGTATGCCGCTCCAACTCAAGGCAGGGGAAACATCCTCGCCGTCACAGGTATGTTTTTTGGGAATTGCGCCGCCATCGCTAAAAGCGCTGCTTGTCAGGGTAATCGTCATTTCTTCACTCCCTTCAGCGGTTGGGTTTGAACTTTGCGCGTGGCAAGCAGATACAACCACCGATAAAATCAGGACTGCAATCCAAAAAAAGAAAGGGGTTGCTTTCATCTCCGTTCTTTCCTGAAAAGGTCCAGGATAAATAACCGCTGAGATGCAGGCGTCAGGGATAACGGTTGGCTATCCGGCTCATACTCCAATCAAGATCGCCCGAGCGGGCGCGCCATCGCTGCCAGCCAGCTTCATCGGCAAGCAGTACAGGCTGTAGCGCCCCTGGGAAACACGCGAGAGATCCAGACCCTCAATCACCACCACTCCAGCTTTGAGGAGTATCTCGTGAGTGGGGATGGGATCGGTATAAGGCGCCACAGAGAGATAATCTACCCCAACCAGTTTAACGCCGCGCTCGACGAGGAATTGGGCGCCATCAGGGCTGATGGAGACAAAATTGGGATTAAACTGGTGGGCAGGATTTGCCCATAGCTCAGAGTTACGGGTCTTGAATATCAAACGGCGGGTGCGAGGGGGGATATCCGCCTTCTCCAGCGCTTTCGCGGTGATCAGGTCCACGTCTGGCATCTCCAAAACATATACCCTGCCGGTCAGAGTTTTCAGAGATAAACCTTCAATCGTTTTTGCTTCCCCTCCCAAAAAATGATAAGGAGCATCTACATGGGTGCCTGCGTGAACACACATATTGATTTTGGTGACATTATTCGGCGCCCCTTCTTCCATTTTGACAAACCGATCGATAACAATGGGAGGGTCGCCAGGCCAGGTGGGTAAATCTGGTGTTACTGTGAGAGTGATGTCATAGATGTGCATAACTCCTCCTCAAGTTAAAAAAAGTATAGCGTAGGGAGGTCAAAAAGGCAACATTCTGTATCAGATTGCCCTTGCTCGAAAGGCGCACCCGCGATTAACGATCTTCAGGTTTAATCATCAAACGCCCCAGACTGAAGCGCTGTAAAGCCTGTTGGTCAACTGTGACGCCCAACCCATAACCCTGCGGGACATCTATCGTGCTGTCTTGATTCAAACTGAATACCTCATAGGTGATGTCCTGACGGTAATAACGCTCCGTCGCGGAGATATCACCCGGAAGGACAAAACCGGGCAGAGAAGCCAACGCCAGGTTAGAAGCTCGACCGACGCCGGTTTCGAGCATGCCGCCGCACCAGACCGGGATGCCTCTGGCATGGCATATATCGTGAATCGCCACCGCCTCCGTCAAACCGCCCACCCGCCCGGGCTTGATATTGATCACCCGGCAGGCGTCCATCTCCAAAGCCTGACGAGCATGGCGTAAAGAAATGATGCTCTCATCCAGGCAAAGCGGGGTTGAAAGCTGAGCCTGGAGCCGGGAGTGATCCCAAAGGTCGTCTTCTGCCAGGGGTTGTTCGATGAGCAGCAAACTCAGCTCATCCAGCGCAAACAGGCTGCTCACCGTCTCCAATGTGTAGGCGGAATTTGCGTCCACCTGCAGGAGGATGTTTGGAAACGCCCGGCGCACAGCCCTGGCATCAGCCACATCTCGCCCGGGTTTTATCTTGATTTTTATCCGCGCATACCCCTGCTCGAGATACGCCCCAACCACCTCCGCGAGTCTCTCAGGCGTCTCTTGAATTCCGACCGAAACGCCAACCGCAACCTTCGACCGTTCCCCGCCAAGCATATCTCGCAATGAACGTTTCTCCCTTTTGCCAAGCAGATCCCAGAGCGCCATCTCCAGCCCCGCTTTCGCCATATTGTGCCCCCGTACATGCCTCACACGCGCCCGAAAATCATCTATATCGCTCAAATCCCGCCCCAGAGTCAGGGGGAGGAGAAAATCCTTCAGGATATGCCAGGCTGTACCAGTAGTTTCATAGGAGTAACCCGGATCGCGATCGGCGGGGCACTCGCCATAGCCAATCAAGCCATCGCTAAAAGCTTCAATTAATAGGCACTCGCGGCTGGCGATGCGTCCGAAAGAAGTTTCGAACGGCGAGACGAGGGGCATCCGCAGGTGGTAGAGGTGGACATACTCTATCTTCATTATTACCTCACGCTCTCAGAGGGTGCTTTCACCATGGCTAAGGACATAGAAACTGCGGGGATGAGAGCCTTTCAGGTGGACGAAGTCGGTCACCAGATAGCCTTGGGAGAAAAGGTCTTCAAAAGCCTGGCGGATATGGAGACGCCATTCCAGCGCCAAAACCGGATTGGCAGCCTTTAATGAAGGGAAGTCCGAGGGTATCTCCAAAAGATGAATGGAACGTTGTGCGCCAGGAGACAGGGATTGGAGAACGCCTTCATCAGAAAAAGGACCCGGTCTTGGCAAGCCATCCTCCTCAAGCCGCGTCGGATTGATCACCTGAGCGCCTGCTGCCAGGAAATGAGCCAGGTCTAACGGCGGGCGGGCGCGGCGGCTCAACCGCCGATTAACCCGCTGAGTATTAACCCACCAATCCACCTGCAAACGATCCGAAGGCAAACCAGCGTTCATCTCATCCCTTAATTCACCGTAGATGGCGCGCAAGTAGGTGTTACAAACAGCCCCCAGCCTGGCGATGTTCAAGTAGGCATTCCGACTCAGAAGCGGGTCAAAGGTCCAGGTGATTCGATCCAATCCCTGGTGGCGCACCATCTGCCACTGAGCGCGCTTGAGGAGAAAACCAACCCCCCGATCCCGGTACATCGGTAATACGCCCAACATATGCGAGCAATGTTTGGGGCGCGGTCCGTCGGGCGTGGAATACAGACCGGGGAATCCATAAACAAACCCCACCAACAGCGGTTCGGGTTTTACCTCCTCGTCATACGCGCCGATTACCAATCCGCCATTGTGCACCGCAGCAATCAGCATATGCACCGGCACAATTTCGGTCTCTGCGCCGCTCCAAACCTGACGTTGGAGGGCTTCCACTGCCAGCATCTCTTCCGGGTTTTCAAGAACTCTGACATTAATTCTCACAGGGAAGTTACCTCTTTTGTGGGGATCGAAAGAGATTGCTCCAAAACAAGTGTCGCCAATCTTGCTCCTGGAGATAATCCAGTTTTTGAGACATCCGCGCCGGCAACAGGTTAAAAGCTCGCGGTATTGTATCCAAGGCGCAGGTGCGGTTGATCGCCAGGTACTCCAGCCAGTAGACGGAGCTGGGAAACCCTGGGAATAGCGAATCGAGCAGCGTGGTTAATCCACGCAGATAGGGCGGGCGGATGTGCCAGAGTCTACGTCGGATACCGATAGTCTGCATCACCATCTCGAGAATCTCATTAAAAGTAAAATACTCGGGTCCACCCACTTCATACGTGTTATTGCGCGTGGGCGGGTCATCCAGCGCCCAGGTCAGGCAGGTTGCCAGATCTTCCACCCAGAGCGGTTGGAGAAGGGTTTTGCCATCCCCGGGAACGAGAAAAATCGAAGGAAGGGCGTGCAACAGGCGAGCCAGTCCGGTGGTAAAACCATCCTGGGGTCCATAGACGATTGCAGAACGGAAGATGGTGTAATCAATCCCGCTCCGGCGGATAAAATCTTCAGCAATCCCTTTAGCGCGGAGAACCCGATAAGCCGAGGCGCGATCAGCTCCCAGATGGCTGACAAAAAATATCCGATCCACCCGGGCGTCGCTCGCCGCCTGAACCAGGGTTCGGGTACCCTGAATATCGACCTGTTCCAGGCTGACATAGCCGCTGCCACGTTCCACGCCCGCCAGGTGATAGACCACATCCACCCCAACCATGGCTGCCCGTAAGCCACGCACATCTGTCAGGCTGCTCACAGCGACCTCTACTGCGACGCCTCGGGGGAGATTTGGGGTGCGAGGTGAGGGACGAATCAACGTTCGCACCGGATAACCATTCTCCACCAGGAAGCGCACAAGCGTTCTGCCGATAAAACCGGTGCCACCGGTAACCAAAATCATAGTGAGAAGATTATAGCACGCGCGTTGAGCGCTGTTTATTGGGCTGTTCAGGCAGGGATATAAACGAAAAAGAGCCGCAGCTTCAAACCGGCTCTTTTCTCAGGCTGGGGGCGAAGGATTCGAACCTCCACATACGGATCCAGAGTCCGCTGTCCTACCATTAGACGAGCCCCCACCTCTTGAACGAGCGGTATTGTACCACGTCTAAAGCACAGCGTCAATTTGCCCAAAAAGGATGATATAGTACGAACCGATTTGCATCCGGCTTTGTTATAATAAGGCTCATCTTACCCGGCAGCATCCTGTCGGGAGTACATCCCAAGAATGAGAGATGTTTATGACCGCCCCTGAAGCTGAAAAACCCCTCGGTCCAGCATACGACGACAAGAAACTGGACGAACTTGCTGCCAAGGACTTCATACGCGCTGCGGTGGTGGAGGACCTGAAATCAGGAAGATACACTCGGGTTCACACCCGCTTCCCGCCTGAACCAAACGGCTATCTCCACATTGGTCATGCCAAAGCCATCTGCATTGATTTCGGCATCGCAGAAGACTTTGGCGGAAAATGCAATCTGCGCTTCGACGACACCAACCCGGTCAAAGAAGATGTCGAATACGTTGAATCCATCAAAGAAGACATCCGCTGGCTGGGCTTTGACTGGGAAGACCGCGAATTTTACGCCTCCGATTATTTTGAACAGCTTTACCAATGGGCGGTTAAGCTGATTAAAAAAGGCAAAGCCTACGTTGATGATTTGAGCGCCGAGGAGATTCGCGCCTATCGCGGTACACTGACCGAACCCGGCAAAGAATCCCCCTACCGCAATCGCTCGGTTGAAGAAAACCTCGACCTGTTCGAACGGATGCGCAAAGGGGAATTTCCGGATGGGGCTCGGGTTTTACGTGCCAAAATAGATATGAGCTCCGGTAACTTGAACCTGCGCGACCCGGTCTTGTATCGCATCATCCATGCCACTCACCACCGCACCGGAGACGCCTGGTGCATTTACCCCATGTACGATTTCGCTCATGGACAGTGCGATTCAATTGAAGGCATCACCCATTCCTTGTGCGACCTGGCATACGAGGATCATCGTCCGCTCTACGAATGGTTTTTGGACGAATTGGAAATCTATCATCCTCGCCAGATTGAATTTGCCCGTCTGAATATTAATTACACGATTCTGAGTAAGCGCTTTTTGAAACAACTCGTGGACAAAGGGCATGTGAGCGGTTGGGACGATCCGCGTATGCCCACCCTATCTGGCATGCGCCGGCGAGGTTATACCCGCGAAGCGATTCGGGATTTTATCGAACGGATTGGGGTGGCAAAAAACGAGAGCGTCGTAGATATTTCTCTTCTGGAATATTGCGTCCGTCAAGACCTCAATCTGCGGGCAAAGCGGGTGATGGGCGTGCTCAAACCACTCAAAGTGGTAATTGATAATTACCCAGAAAACATGGTCGAAGAACTGGAAGCAATCAACAACCCGGAAGACCCCAGCATGGGCACGCGCAAGATTCCCTTCTCGCGCGTGCTCTATATCGAGCAGGATGATTTTCGGGAGAATCCACCGCCCAAATATTACCGTCTGTCTCCAGGGCAAGAAGTACGCCTGCGTTATGCCTACTTTGTCCGTTGTACGAACGTCGTCAAAGATGAAAAGACCGGCGAGGTGGTCGAGATTCATTGCACCTACGACCCCGAAACTCGCGGCGGCGACGCCCCGGATGGGCGAAAAGTGAAAGCGACGATCCACTGGTTATCCGCGGCTCACGCAATTCCAGCCGAAGCGCGCCTGTACGATCGCCTCTTCTCGAAAGCCAATCCCGCCGAAGTGGATGAGGGTCAGGATTTCATGGACAACCTCAACCCCAACTCGCTACAGGTCATTCCCAACGCCTGGGTTGAGCCCAGCCTGGCAAACGCAAAGCCAGGCGACATCTTCCAGTTTGAACGTCTGGGATATTTCTGCGTGGATCGGGATTCCACCCAGGAGAAACTGGTTTTCAACCGCACGGTGACGCCAAAAGACACCTGGGCAAAGATCGAGAAATCCCTGCAATAAAACCGATTCCTCGATTTGTTTATCACCATATCTATCCCCCATTCCCCTATTTTGGGAAACGGGGGATTTTATTTACTCACCCAATTCATAAGCTGTTGAGCAAGACGATTGCCTTGCGAATACGCTCGAGAACCTTCTCCCGACCAATCACTTCCATACTCTCGAACAGAGGTGGGCTGACGGTTTGCCCGGTCACTGCAACCCGCAGTATTCCAAACACCTGACCAGCGCTCAAGCCCATCTCCTGCGCAAGATTTCGCAGGGGAGCCTCAGCCGTCTCATGGGTGATCTCAGGAAGCTGGGAGAGGATTTCATAGGCGCGTTCTGCAGCCCGAGCCGATTCGGACGGCGTCATATTTTTAGCGACCAAATCCTCAGGCGCAATCTGCAATTCGTCTTTGAAGAAGAAGCCTCCCATAGCCAGGGCGTCGTCGAGGGTCACAATGCGGGGCTGGACCAACGCAGCCACCTGGAGCAGTTCATCATCATCAACTTTATAACCCCCGGCTTCAAAGAAAGGTTTTAGACGTCGGGCTAAATCCTCCACCGCCAGATTGCGGATGTGTAAGCCGTTGAAGTGGTCCAGCTTGGAGAAATTGATTGCCGCCGGCGATGGGTTCAATTTCTCCAGGCTGAATTTCTCCACCAAATCCTCCAGGGTGAAAAACTCGGTCCGGTCGTCGTAACTCCACCCCATCAAGGCAATCCAATTCAGTACCGCCTCCGGTAGATAACCCAGGTCCTTCAAATCCTTCAAAAAGATCGAGTGACCACCCTCTATCAATTGGCTGGACTCGCGCTTGCTCATCTTGCCCTTACCGCTGGGCTTGAGAAAGACCGATAAATGCACAAACACCGGAGCATCCCAACCAAAGGCGCGGATGATATGCCCATGGTATGGAAAAGTGGACAACCACTCTGAACCACGAATGACGTGGGTGATTCCCATCAGATGGTCATCCACCATGGCTGCCAGATGATACACCGCCAGCCCGTCCGATTTAATCAAGATAATATCGTCTAACACCCGGTTCTCTACAGTAATATCCCCGCGGAGCAGGTCTTGGACGGTAATACTCCCCTCCTTCGGGATTTTAAGACGCACCACGTGAGGCTCACCAGCCCTTACTCGCCGCAGAGCATCTTCGAGAGCCAGACGGCGACAGACGCCATCGTATAACAGCGGCTCCTTCCGGGATTGTTGTTCTTTACGCAACTGCGCCAGGCGCTCTGGGGAACAAAAACAGTAGTAAGCATGCCCTTGGTTTATCAAATCACGCGCGTGCTGTTGATAGATAGTTTTACGTTCCGATTGGCGATAAGGGGCGTGAGGACCGCCTTTATCCGGACCCTCATCCCAATCCAAGCCAAGCCAGTGCAAACCCTCAATCAGTTCCTGCTCCGCCTCAGGTACGTAGCGCTTTTGGTCAGTATCTTCAATCCGCAAAATGAACTGTCCCCCCAGCTTGCGCGCCAAGAGGTAGTTATACAGGGCTGTCCGCCCACTTCCCAAATGGGTGCGACCCGTTGGCGATGGCGCAAAACGCACCCTCACCGGCTGTGTTACGTTTTCAGCCATAATGCTCCTATTGATTTCTGTTATTCCCCGCCGAGAACTCTAACGCCTTGTGACGCAAGACCACGCTTTGCACCAGACCAATCCCCATCATAGCAGAGATCAAAGAACTGCCTCCATAACTGACGAAAGGCAAGGTCAGCCCTGTTGCTGGCAACATTTTCAAGTTAACCCCAATATTGACCAATGCCTGAAATGCAATCAGCGTGGCTACACCATAAGCAATCAACGCGCCGTAAGTGTCACGCGCCAGGCGGGCAGCGCGGAGACACCGGAAGACGATAAACAACAGCAACGCCATGACCAAAATCACGCCCACAAAACCGAACTCCTCCGCCATCGCCGAGAAGATGAAATCAGACCAGCGCACTTTGAGAAAGCGCAATTGCACCTGCGTACCGTGACCGTAGCCCTGTCCGAACCATCCTCCCGATCCGATACTGATCAACGCCTGCTGGATGTTATAGCTCTCCCCGTAACTTGCCTCAGGGTTGGTGATAAGAAAATTCATGATGCGCGCTTTCTGATAATCAGCCAGAAATGGGAAACTGACAAAAGGCAGAACGGTGCCAACGACAACGAAGAGCAGGAGATGCAACAAGCGCAAGCCGCCCGCCCACAGCAAGGAAAACCAGATGACCAGGATCACGATAGAGGTGCTCAGATTGGGTTGGAGTAAAATCCAGACCACCATCCCCAGGGTCATCAATAAACTACGAAAAACCCAACGCAGGTCGTGCGTCTCTCCCTGATGGCGGGTGAAGTATTCCGCCAGCACCAAAATCATGACAATCTTCGCCAACTCAGAAGGCTGGATATTGAACAAACTGGTCTCGAACCAACGGGCGGACCCAAACACCGCCGCGCCGACCACGGTCAGCACCGCCAATAAGCTCACCACTCCCAGATACATGCTGCGGCTGATGGAAGCCCACAGGTGATAATCAATCGCGGCGGTCAGGATAACAATAACAAAGCCAACCCCGGCGAATATAAGCTGACGGTTGACCAGGTTGGTTTCAGTGGTCAGCTCTATGTTCCCGGCGACGGCTGAGCGGATCATGGTGATGCCAAAAATGACCAGCACCGCCACGGCTCCGAGCAGCCAGAAATCAAAATATCGCCAGTTAGACGCAACTTTATTCCGCACGTTTATCCCACTCGCCGACGCCTTACCGAGCGTAACGGAATATCTGCAATGAGCCTTTGCTCACGCCCTTCTTGGGCGATATTGATCTCCACGGCTCCAGGGTCAATCTCGATGTGGCGGGAGATCACAGCAATCAGTTCATCCTTCAATATCTCCAGGCTGGCTGGGGAGAGATCTGTCCGGTCATGAATCAAGACCAGCTTCATTCTCTCTTTAGCCTGTCTGGCGCTTCTATGATCACGCCCGAGGAGACGATCCAGAAAATTGCCCATCTTATTTTGCTCCTGGGCGGATAAACCGCGCGAGTTTACCGAAGAAGCCATCCTCTTCGAGATCCATAAAGGGAACCTCTTCTCCATTGAGGCGGCGAGCGATGTTGCGAAAAGCCTGACCAGCCCGGCTTTTGCCATTGAGAGAAACCGGCATACCCCGGTTGGTGCTGGTGACAATATTTTCATCCTCAGGGATGAGACCGATCAATTTCACCGCCAGCAGCTCAATCACATCCTCGGGTGAGAGCATATCTCCGCGCCGCACCATGCCGGGACGGATGCGGTTAATCACCAATTGCGCCGGTCCCTTTTCTTCGGCTTCGATCAAACCAATGATACGGTCTGCGTCCCGTACAGCAGAGACTTCAGGGTTGGTGACGACCAAAACGATATCCGCCGGAGCAATCGCGTTGCGAAAGCCCCTTTCAATACCCGCCGGCGAGTCGATTAGAATCCAGTCGTGCTCTTCCCGCAGCTCATTGCACAGGCGCACCATATCGCTCGGCGAGACTGCGCTCTTATCCCGCGTTTGGGCGGCGGGTATCAGATACAATTCTGGCAACCTTTTATCACGGATGAGCGCCTGACGCAACCGGCAGCGTCCTTCGACGATATCCACAATATCATAAACGATGCGGTTCTCTAAACCGAGGACGACATCCAGGTTGCGCAGACCGATATCGGCGTCAACACAAACCACCCTCGCCCCTTCGGCAGCCAATGCCGCCCCCAGGTTGGCAGTGGCGGTTGTTTTACCCACGCCTCCCTTACCCGATGTAACCGTTATAACTTTTCCAGCCATGCTCCCCTTTCCATTTTACTTTCTCCATTCTCCTGAGCGTTCCCTCTTCAGCATACCACACCAGGGTTCATTTCGCTCGCGGGTCCCAGACTTCTGCCACAACCTGTCCATTCAAGACTCTGGCAAGCTCAGGTTGCGGCTTACCCCTGCGCTTTGGGGTGATGGCGATAAAACCGGCTATGCGCAACTGAGTCGGCGCAAGGTCCAAGGCGCAGACCACTGCGCTCTCATCGCCTTCTGCCCCGGCATGCACCATTCCCCGCAACCGCCCCCATACCAGCACGTCGCCTCCGGCGATGATCTCCGCGCCCGGGTTCACATCCCCAATAATCACCACATGCCCGGGGTGATTCAAGCGAAAGCCTGAGCGCAGGGTGCGCTTCACCAGGACCGCTGCCTCGCCGCTGCTAAACGAGGTGCTGATTGAGGGAGCAACCCGGTCCGGCAATGGTTTCGAGATGCGCGTTGCCAAGCCCAAAGTCTGAGCTGTCTGCTCGGTGGTGGGTGAATTGCTCAATACAGCCCATAAGGTCAGTCCGCGATCCGAAAGCTGGTCGCGCAACTGTCCCAGATCCACCGCTTTGAGAATATGGTTGCCCACATCCAACGCCAGCCGTGCGCCTCGTAAGAATTCCGCCTGCTGATCGATCTGTTCCAAAAGAGCAGCATGCGCCTCCTGCCAGTCGCCTTCTCTCAGGATGATGAGCAAACCGTCTCGAATTCCTTTGATTTGAACTTTTGGCTGCATATTGGTCAGCAATTGGTTACACCACCGCCCATTGATTCAAAATTATAGCATGATGCATCAAGGAGACTGGAGAGCGTTATCAATGGATTTCAGGTCGAAGTATGCCTGCAATAACTGAAAAACAATCGGACCTGCAACGCTTGCGCCCTCGCCTCCGTTGTACACAAACGCCACCACCGCTATCTCCGGGTCGTCGTAAGGGGCGTACGCCACCGTCCAGGCATGGGTAGGCCATTCTCCAGGGATACAGCGGTTCTTCTCCAGGGCGTATTTATCACAGTATTCCGCTGTGCCGGTCTTACCCGCCGCCGGAATGGACAATTTATAATAATCTTGAATCTTGGTCAGCGTGCCTGAGGTGACAGCCCGCCGCATACCCTCCTGAACCTTATCGATCACCCAGGGTTGGACGGTCTTGGTTTGACCCTCGATCGGTTCACAGCCCCGGATGGTCGTGTCGTAATATTCCTGAATCACCGGGTCTTGTGTAATATCCCATTTCATCACCGGTTCAAAGGCTTTTTCTATATTCCCTTCGCCGTCCAGAATATCATGAACCAGGGTTGGCTGCATCAATTTGCCGTCGTTGGCAATCGTTGCCGCCGACATCAGCACCTGGAGAGGAGTTGCCAACACATACCCCTGTCCCACGCTGGCGATATAGGTATCGCCGGTGGACCAGCTCTCCCCATGGGTGATGCGCTTCCATTGAGGGTCTGGGATCAACCCCTTCTCTTCTTCCGGTAAACCGACGCCGGGATAATCCCCGTAGCCTAACGCCCTGGCGTATGTACCCAGACGGCAGACGCCCAACCCCACCGGGACTTCGTCTTGATAGCCGCCGCCCAGTTTGTAGAAATACACATTACTGGAATTAGCCAGCCCGCCCAAAAAGTCCAGCCTTCCAAAACCCGCCTTGTTCCAGTCAACGAAATCCTTGGGGTTGCCTCGATCGTTGGCAAAGAACTTTTCGGTCACGGTGATTTTGGGTGGGGTTTCGATAATCTGATCCGGCGTTACCACCCCCTCGTTCAGCGCGCCAACTGCGGTCACCAGTTTAAAGACCGAACCCGCAGGCAAGGTATCTCCGACGGCATGGTTCAATAGAGGATTAGCCGGATCCTCTATCAACTGCCTGTAATAGTACTCCGGGATAAAGCGCGCCATGCGGTTATTCTCATAGGTCGGGTATGATACCATTGCCAGGATCTCGCCCGTTTTAGGATTCATGGCAATCACCACCCCGCTGGTGGAGCGGATGGTGTTCAGGAAGGTGTTCCAGTAATTTATCTCCCGCTCCAGAATTGCCGTGGCTGCGTGCTGCAATTGGGTGTCTATCGTT
>JBBIPD010000006.1:0-25043 GCA_037443025.1 Chloroflexota bacterium | reverse complement strand
GGCGCTGCGTCCGGGCGTGCTCGTATATCAATGGGGTGGATGCAATCAGCGTGGTCTATCGCGGCTTCAACGCGCGCATCGCGTTTGGGGCAGATAGCTACATGGCGGAAAGCCCTTGCGAGTTTTGCGGGAGCTGCGTGGCGGTATGCCCCACAGCAGCCTTATACCCGAAGTTATCGCTTGGGAAGGGGCGCTCGTGGCAGGTAAAGAAAGTCCAGACGGTCTGCCCATATTGCGGTGTGGGCTGTCAGCTTGTTCTGGAAGTGAAAGACAATCAGATTATCAAAGTGGATTCTGCCTGGGACGGACCTGCCAACCACGGCTGGACCTGCGTCAAGGGGCGCTTTGGCTACGATTATGTCCACCACCCCGACCGCCTGAAAAAACCCAGGGTGCGGCGTTATTTGTTGGAGGGCGTCCCCCGCAGCGGCGAGCGCGGCGAGTGGGTCGAGGTTGATTGGGATACAGCCCTGGACATCACCGCCCGCAAATTGCAGGAAACGCGGGATACCTATGGTCCCGACTCGATTGGGGTGCTGACCTCGGCGAAATGCACCAATGAAGAAAATTACCTGATGAGTAAATTCGCCCGGCAGGTAATCGGGACGAATAATATAGACCACTGCGCCCGTCTTTGACACTCCAGCACTGTAGCCGGTCTGGCTACTTCCTTCGGCTCGGGCGCCATGTCCAACTCAATCGAGGACATCACCACCCAATCGAAAGCCATCTTCGTGATTGGCTCAAACACCACCGAGCAACACCCGGTGATTGGGATGCGCATCCGTCAGGCGGTGAAGCAGCGCGGCGCGGTATTGATCGTGGCAGACCCCCGGCGCATCCCGTTGACGGATTACGCCGCCATCCACCTGCGCCATAAGCCTGGAACGGATAACGCCTTGCTCAACGGATTGATGCACATTATTTTTGAGAAGGGCTTGGAGGATAAATCCTTTATCGCCGAGCGGACGGAAGGGTTCGAAGAATTCAAGGCGCTGGTCATGGATTACACCCCCAACAGGGTGTCGGAAATCACCGGCGTGCCGGTTGAACAGCTTTACCGGGTAGCCGAAATCATGGGCAGCACCAAGCCGATGGCGGTGTTATGGGCTATGGGTATTACCCAGCACATCACCGGGGTGCGCAATGTGATGAACCTGGCAAACCTGCAGATGCTGTTGGGCAATATGGGGGTTCCCGGCGGGGGCGTCAACCCCTTGCGCGGTCAGAACAATGTGCAAGGCGCCTGCGATATGGGCGGCTTGCCGGATGTCTACTCCGGTTATCAACGGGTCACCAATGATGACGCCCGCAAGAAATTTGAGGCAGCCTGGGGCGTACCGCTCTCGAATCGAGTTGGCATGACCGTGACCGAGATGATCCCGGCGGTCCTCGACGGAAAAACCAAAGCCCTGTATATTATGGGTGAGGACCCTCTGATGAGCGATCCGGATACCAACCATATCCGCCGCTGCCTGGACGAATGCGACTTTGTCGTCCTTCAGGATATTTTCCCCACCGAGACCGAGCCATACGCCGACGTACTCTTGCCAGGGGTCAGCTTTGCAGAGAAAAGCGGCACTTTTACCAGCACCGAGAGGCGGATTCAGTTGGTGCGCAAAGCCATCGAACCCGAGGGCGATGCCCGGGAAGATTGGCGCATCATCGCTGCTTTGGCAAAACGCATCCTCGCCCTGGGCAACCGCGAGGTACTCGAATGCGCCTACTCTGGTTGGGAGTACAATCACCCTGCGGAAATTATGGCGGAAATCGCTGCCCTGACGCCCAGCTACGCCGGCGTGAGCCATGCTCGCCTGGAGCGAGGCGAGGCATTCCAATGGCCTGTGCTGGATGCCAGCCACCCGGGGACTCCTATCCTGCACGTGGGTAAGTTCACCCGTGGTCTGGGGAAGTTCAATCCAATCGAGCATATTCCGCCCGCCGAGTTGCCGGACGATGAATACCCCATGATATTGAGCACCGGGCGGGTGCTTTATCACTGGCACGGCGGTGAATTAACCCGTCGCTCGAAGGGTTTGCTGGCAATCTACGACCGACCATTGATTGAGGTCAACGAAGAAGACGCCCTCCGCCTGGGTTTGAATGGCAATAAACGGGTGCGCGTCACCTCCCGCAGGGGCGGCATCGAGGCGGAAGCCTGGGTCACCGATCGCGTGCCTCCGGGGATGGTATATGGCAATTTTCATTTTCCAGAGGCGTCGGTGAATGAATTGACCATTGCCGCCCTTGACCCCGTTGCCAAGATACCCGAGTATAAGGTCTGCGCCGTAAAAGTCGAGGTGGCAGATTAAGGAGGCGTGGAATGCTTCCAGAAGCCAAACCGAAAATTGGAAATCCCAGAACCCGGGCGATGCTGCTCTCGGCGTTGTATATTGCCCAGGAACAGTATGGCTGGCTCAGCCCGGAAGCCATCCAGCGGGTAGCCCAACGCCTGCAACTCACCCCCGGGCAGGTTTATTCGACCGCCAGTTTTTACACCATGTTCAGGATGCAGCCCGAGGGGAGGTATATCATTCAGGTCTGCGAGGGTCTCTCCTGCTACCTGGTGGGCGGCGCAGACCCGTTGATTGATCACCTGAGCAAAAGGTTGAAGATAAAACCCGGCGAGACCACCCCGGATGGCAAATTTACCCTGCAAATCGTCCAATGCCTTGCCGCCTGCGATTGCGCTCCTGCCCTGAAGGTGAACGATGAGCTGTACGGTAATCTGACCCTTGAGAAAATCGATGAGTTGCTGATGGAACTGTCTGAGAAATAGGCGAGAAGCGTATGTTTGAGCCTGTCTTGACCCGAAACATCCATCGCCCGGATTCGGAGAAAATTGCGACTTACCTGGCGTATGGCGGCTATCAGGCGGCGCGTAAAGCTTTGCTGGAACACACACCTGAAGAGCTGATTGAGATTGTGAAACGGTCTGGCTTGCGGGGGCGTGGGGGAGCCGGCTTCCCTGCCGGCGTCAAATGGGGATTTTTGCCCAAGGACCCGCAAATCCAGAAAATCGTGGCGGTCAACACCGACGAAGGTGAGCCGGGGACGTTCAAAGACCGCCAGATTGTGGAGAACGACCCCCACCAGATTATCGAGGGCGTGATCATCGCCAGCTATGCCGTCGGCGCAAGCCGGGCTTATGTCTATATTCGGGGTGAGTTTTTCCTGGGCGTGAAACGCTGGATCAAAGCGATTGCCGATGCTTACGAGCATGGTTTTTTGGGCAAAAACATCCTGGGTACAGATTTCAGCCTGGATATGTCCGTCCATCGCGGCGCAGGCGCTTACATTTGTGGGGAAGAAACCGCAATGCTCGAATCGCTGGAGGGGAAACCCGGCAACCCGCGCCTGAAACCCCCCTACCCGGCGCAGATTGGCTTGTTTGGGCTGCCCACCCTGGTTCACAATATTGAAACCCTTGCCTGCATCCCCCACATCGTTGCCCGCGGGGCAGAGTGGTTCGCCAGCATCGGCACCAAAGATAGCAAAGGACCCAAAATTTTTTCGGTAAGTGGGCATGTCAAACATCCGGGCAATTACGAACTGCCTCTAGGGACTCCCCTGAACGAGATCATCTTTGAACATGCAGGAGGGTTGCGCGGCGATAAGAAGCTGAAAGCCATCATCCCCGGCGGGGCTTCCACAGCCGTTTTGACGGCGGACCAGGTGGACATCCCAATGTCTTTTGAAGACCTTGAAAAAGCTGGCTCCCAATTAGGCACGGGGGCGATTGTGGTCATGGACGAAAGCACGTGCATGGTGGAGGCGGCTCGCCGGACTTCTAAGTTCTTCGCCCACGAGTCTTGCGGGCGCTGTGCGCCCTGCCGGATTGGCTCTGTCCGTTTATATGAAACCCTCGACCGCATTGAACACGGCAAAGCCCTGGCGGATGATATTGAGCGTGCCCTGTATCTGGCGGAGAATATTGATGGGCGTACATTCTGCCCGATGGGCGCAGCGCTTGTCGGTTTTCCCAGATCCACGATACTCAAGTTCCGTGAGGAGTATGAGTATCACCTTCTGCATAAACAATGTTATGTCAATCAACACTGATCTTCAAATCGCCGGAGGTTAAACGCCGGCGTTCAGGAGCAATTTATGGCAAAGATCCTCGTAGTTGACGACGACCCGGATTTCGTTAGCGCCACTAAAATCATTCTGGAAAAAAACAGTCACGAAGTCATCGCTGCCGCCAGCGGCGACGCCGGTTATCAGCGCGCCTTGGACGACAAGCCCGATCTGGTGATTCTGGATGTCATCATGGACACCGTCCTTGATGGGCTTTCCGTGAGTCAGCGCATGCACGATGACCCCGCTCTGCGGGATATCCCCATCATTATGGTCACGTCCATCGCCAACACGGATTACGCCGAGCTTTTCCCGACGGATGAATACATCCACATTAACGCCTTCTTGAGCAAACCCATCTCCGCCGATGAGTTGCTGCGGCAGGTGAATAAATACCTGCCTAAAACCTGAAATCGGCGCGAGGATATTCGGCAGGACATCAGGGCAGTTGACCGAGCCGGTTAAGCCCATAGCCAGGCAAGGGCATTGGCAAGATTGTCGAAAACGAAAATCGGCGGGATTATCCAGAATACTGATTTGGTCCGCATCAGCCTGGCGGGGAATGTGGATGCTGCGCCTGCCCAGAGCGTTCACGCGGCTTATGCGGTTTTGCTGGAGAGCCTGGGGCATGCCCGGGTCAGCGTGGACTTCATTGTGCATGGGTCTGATCCGGACGGGAAGGAATGGCTGATCTTCTGTGTGGGCAAGGATGACTGGGAAAAAACCCGGCGCATTCTGCAGGACTTCCAGGCGGAACACAAGGTGAGGCAGGTCGGCGTTGATCAGAATGTCGCCAGTATTGGCATCTATGGACCTGATTTTCGCATCAAGCCGGGGTTGGCGGGGGCTTTGATGAAGGCGATTCATTCAGCGGACATCACGATTCTGGCTATCAGCACGTCTCTCTCTACCTTTACCATGCTTATCCCCGCAGACCAGGTGGATCGGGCTTTAACCGTTATACGCCAGGGATTTGAACTGCCATGATTCGAAAAATTCGAGGGCTGTATTCCCAACCCTTCCAGTTGATTCTGGTGATTTCGTTCTCCTTGATTGCGGCGATTACGATTGCGATTGGCGCCTGGGCGATCACCCAGACTATCAACGATTATCTTTCAGACGCCATGAATGCACGCGTTGCGCGTGACATGCAGCTTGCGGAGACTTTCTATAATCTAAAACTCCGCGAGGTCGAGAGCATCGCCTTGCAATTATCCCGTGATCCTCTATTGGTGGACCACATTCAAAATATCGCCCAAAGCCGGGAATCAAGAGAGTTGATTGACCAACAAATTACCCACAATTTCCCCGAATCGCTCCTGGGGGGTAATCATGTTCTGGCGGTGCTCAATACCCAGGGCGATTTGCTTGCCGTCCAGTTTCTCGCCTCTGGCAAACCACCCCAAACGCTGCCCGCGGGCGGGAACTGGTCCGGTCTGGGCATCATTCGGTCTGCCCTGGAATCCGGCAAGACCATCTCCGCCACCGAGATTATCCCGGTGGAGTTGCTGGCGCAGATTGAATTAGACGATCTGGCAAGAATACCCGTCTTAGATACACCGCGCGCCTCGCCTGAGTTGTTTGATGAGCGAGAGGGGAGCGCAGGGCTGACCATCTTCAGCGTCGCCCCCATTAAGAACGACCGGGGTCAAACCCTGGGGGCAGCGGTTGTGTTTCATCTGCTCAACAACGATTTCACCCTGGTGGATCGTATCAAGGAAACGGCAGGCATTGACACCTCGACGATCTTCCTGGGAGACTGGCGCGTTTCAACCAATGTGATGAATGAAGAGGGCAAACGGGCGATTGGCACTCGTCTATCCAAGGAGGTGAGCGAGGTCGTTCTATACAGAGGCGAGGTGTATGTCGGAAGCGCTTTTGTCGTCAAAGAGGACTACATCACCCGCTATGACCCATTGAAAGATTACCAGGGGAAAGTGATCGGTATTTTGTACGTAGGCGCCAGGCAGGCTTCGTTCCAGGCTTTGCTGAACTCGATCAACCGGCGCATCCTGTTGGTTGCTTTTGGGAGCATTCTCCTGACGATTGTCATCACCACGCCGGTTTCGAGCATGATCACTCGCCCCTTGAACCAATTGAAAGACCTGGTGGAGGCAAACCGGCGCGTGGCGGAAGGGGATATGTCGGTCAGAGTGCCTGTACAGGCGGGGGGCGAGGTGGGCTTGCTGACGAGTTCTTTCAATTCCATGTTGGATACCCTGCAAAATACTCAGGATCAACTGGTTCAGTCCGAAAAGCTCGCTTCCCTGGGTCAACTGGCAGCGGGGGTTGCCCACGAATTGAATAACCCCCTGGGGACTATCCTGTTGTACTCGGACATCGTCAAAAAAGAGCTTGGTCCAGATGCGCCCTATGCCGACGACCTTGAGGTCATCGTCAATGAGACCAAACGCTGTAAAAGTATCGTCGCCGCCCTCCTGGAATTTGCCCGCCAGAATCAGGTCATCGCCCAACCCACCAACCTGAATAATCTGATTCTCAGCATCCTCGAAATGCATCTCAAGCGCTGCGAAGCCGGCTCTGTTGAGGTGCACGTTAAGCTGGATCCGAATTTGCCGAATGTCCAGGCTGACCCAAATCAGATAACGCAGGTTCTGATCAACCTGATAGAGAACGCCCTGGATGCAATGCCAGAAGGCGGCAGGCTCTATGTTCGGAGTCGGAATGAACCCCCAGGCATGGTCACGCTGGAGTTCGAAGATACAGGGATTGGCATCCCTCCCGAACACCTGAGCAAGCTTTTCACGCCCTTTTTCACCACCAAGCCGCCTGGCAAAGGCACCGGACTCGGTCTGGCGATCATCTATGGCATCATCAAGATGCATCGGGGACAGATATTTGTCACCAGCGAGGTCAATCGAGGGACGAAGTTCACCATACAATTGCCGATTCGGCTCCTGGGAAGCGCTAATATTAATCAGTTCACTTCCAACAGCTCACAGGACACTATCGGATGACTGACCAAACTGAGATGAGTCGGGCAAATATCCTGGTAATTGACGACGAACCCGGAATCCGGGAGGGGTGCAGACGGGCGCTCACTCCGCATGGATATAAAGTGGATACAGCCGAGAACGGGGAAATTGGCTTGTCAAAACTGCGCTCGGGTCATTTCGATTTGGTGTTGTTGGACATCATGATGCCCGGAATCAGCGGGATTGATTTGATTTCGCTCATCCACGAGCATGATCCGGAGATCGTGTGCGTCATCATCACCGGCTATGCGACGGTGGAACTGGCGGTGCGCGCCATCAAGCAGGGCGCATACGATTTCCTGACCAAGCCTTTCTCGACCGACGACTTGCTGCTGGTAGTCAATCAGGGATTGGAACGCCGCCAATTATCTTTGGAAGCAAAGCGCCTGCAAACCATAGAGATCGAGGCGCAGCGCCTGGCAGAAGAAAAAGCCCGGCTGGAAGAGCTGGACCGGGCAAAGGTAGCTTTCATTCGTCTGGTGACCCACGAACTCCAGGCGCCGCTATCCGCCATCATCACCTACCTCGATTTGATTTTGAATGGTTACATCCCACCGGAACAGGAGCGAGAATACCTGGAGAAATCGTTAGAGAGAGCCAAAGAACAACTTGCCCTCATCAACGATTTGCTTGAGTTCGGGAAGCTTAAGGAGTTGAAAACTTTCAGTAAGCAAGAGCGCCTGCAGGCGGAAAACGTATTGCGGAATGTGCTCCAGGAATTGGAGCCGCAGGCGACCGAAAAGGGGCTGAATGTGAAAGTGGATATTGCCCCAGATTTGGCGCCGGTTTTTATGGCAGCGGATCAAATGAAGAGCGTCTGGAGCAATCTGATCTCCAACGCCATCAAATACACCCCATCCCAGGGGAGCATCTCCATCCGCCTCAACCAGGACGACTCGCACATCGTTGGCGAGGTGTCTGACACGGGGATTGGCATCCCGGAAGACGCCAGGGGTAACCTTTTTTCGGAATTTTTCCGCGCCAGGAACGCTAAAGAACTGAATATCCCCGGCACAGGGTTGGGTTTGGCAATCGTTAAGCAGATAGTGGAGAAAGCGGGGGGGAAGATCAGCGTCGAGTCCGAGGTTGGCAAAGGCTCAAAATTCACCTTTTTTCTGCCAAAGGCAGATTGACGCCAGTTTTATAATCGAGCGACCTCCAGCTCGTAGAGGTCCTCGCCTGGGTCATGGGGCGAGGGCTTGATCAATTTCCATTCCGGGCTGAGCGATTTCACCAATGTCTCGCAGAAGGCGGCAAAACCAAAGCGGGCAAGAGCCATCTCACGATTCAACCCCGCTTTGCTCCCCGCGGCGCAAAGCGGGCAATGAGCCAGGGTGAAGTGGAGCTGATTGGGGTTTTGCAGATAGGTGAATGGCACATCCATCGAGTTGAGGACGCAAACCAGCACGCCGGCTAACTGATCCTGTGGAGGCTGACTGCCCAGATAATGGCTTAACTCATTGACCAGTGAGATTCCCAAACGCTCGCCAAATGCGGCGATCTCCGCTTCCGCCGATTGTTGATCTCTGCACCCCTCGCAGTTCATCCCAAATTCCAGGAATATCTGACCCAGGTCTGCAAAACAGCTTGACCCACAACCGGAGATTTCCCCCCGCAGAACCGGTCCGAGGTCGGGGTCATTGCGCAGAAAGATTATTCTCTCGTTCACCTGGATAAAACGCATATCACCGCTGGCGAGGGGGTAGGATATCAGGGGCGCTTCCCTCAGGTTCGTATTCTTGTCAAACATGGCATCATCCTCAAATAAATACCTGGATATACATAGGGATTCAAGGGAATCCAGTCGGAGCCGCAAGGCAATTATAAATCGAAGTTCAGTCCCTGGTGGAAGAGTAAGGTTATGCGCCCAACGGACTTGGAGCGAGCTGCTCTGCCATTTTGAAGCCGGTTCGCAGGGCGGCGAGATTCAGTTCTTCTGTCCCTTTTGGGGCGCGCGCCAGCACCGCCTTTTCGATTGCCTGGCGCGAGACCACGCCTGTCAGACCGACCAGCACGCCTAAGGCGACCACATTGGCGGTAATGGCTTTGCCGGTGGTCTCAAGCGCCATGCGTGTGATGGGGAATTTCAGGGCGCGGCTCACCGGCACCCGCCCCACCTTATCGGCGTCAACGATCAACAGCCCATCTTTTTTGAGGTTGGAGGCGTATTTATCGCACGCCTCCTGGCTCAAGGCTACCAGAACATCGGCGACGATCACCTCCGGGTAGTCAATTTCGCCCAGGCTGATGATCACCTCTGCTTTGCTGGCGCCGCCGCGCGACTCGGGTCCGTAGCTCTGGGTCTGAACGGCATTTTTTTGGTCGTAAATGGCGGCGGCTTCTGCCAGGATGATCCCTGCTAGGATCATCCCCTGACCCCCCTCGCCAGCCAGGCGGATTTCGAAGCGATCTAAGGGTTGCTTCAGGCTCATCGGTTAACTCACAACAGGTTGGGCAGCCTCTTGCGCCCGCTGGATGACGATATCATAAAGCTGAGAGTACTCGGGTTTTTCGATGTCGCAGAACACACCGCGCACGATCTTGCCGGGGCGTTCATCTGGGGAGAGCTTTTCTGCGGCGGCGATCGTCAGGCTGTTTTCTTTGAGAAGGCGCATCATATCCACCGCCGAGCCGAGTTTGTTTTGGCGTCCGTATGTGGTGTGGCAATAGCTGACGGCTTCCACCAGACTGAACCCATTTTTGCGCACAGCCTGCTCGATATAACGTTCAAGCTCGACCGCATGATAGACGGTGCCGCGCGCCACAAAGGTTGCCCCTGCGGCGACCGCCAGTTCGCTAACCGGCATCGGAGGTTCCACATTCCCATAGGGAGCGGTAGTGGCTCGCTTGTCTAAGGGGGTGGTTGGGCTATACTGTCCGCCGGTCATGCCATAAATGAAGTTATTGACCACAATCGCAGTCAGGTCAATGTTCCGCCGGGCAGCGTGAATGAAATGGTTGCCGCCGATTGCCAGGGCGTCACCGTCGCCCATAACCACGATTACTTTCAAGTTGGGCTGCGCCAGCTTCAAGCCGGTGGCAAAAGCCAGGGCGCGACCATGGGTGGTATGCATGGTGTTAAAGTCCAGGTAGACCGGCATCCTGCCCGTGCAACCGATGCCGGAGACAACCGCAACCTCATCTTTGCTCAACCCCATAGCATCTACCGCCCGAATCAAGGCGCCCATGACGATGCCAATGCCGCAGCCGCTGCACCATACATTGGGAAATTTTTTGGTTGGTCTTAAGTAGCGATATGCTGAATGATCTTCACCGATCATGCTAACGACCCTCGATTGCCTCTAAAATGAGTTGGGGCGATACCATCTCTCCGTTAGCGCGGTTGACCCGCGCCACCTTATTTCGCCCGGCGATCCGCTCCACTTCCAGCGCCAGTTGTCCCAGGTTCATCTCGGGCACGATGAGGCGGCGAGCAGTGCGCGCCAGGTTGGCGATCAGATCCTCGGCAAAGGGCCAGATAGTGAGCAAAGTCACCAGACCCACTTTATGGCGGCGTTGCCGCGCCAGGTGGACCGCGTGGCGGGCACTGCGGGCTGTGGCTCCGTAGGCTACCACCACGGTCTTTGCGCCTGCTGTTCCATCCTCCTCGTAAAGGACAATATCTTGCAGATTGCGCTCGATCTTGCGGTGTACTCGCTCCACCCAGGCGTCAATCTCGTCGATGCGTTGGGTTGGATAGCCCAGCGGGTCGTGAAATAAACCGGTGATGTGGTAGCGATAGCCTGTGCCAAAGTTCGCCATTGGGGGGACATCGCTGATTGAATCCCCGTAGGGCTTGTACCACTCGGGCGGAACGTCTGTCCCCATCCGCTCCACCCGGGTGATATCGGCTGGGTCGGGCATCTCAAAGCGCTCTCGCATATGGGCGATCACTTCATCGAGCAGGAGGATGACCGGGGTGCGGTATTTCTCGGAAAAGTTGAAGGCGGTCACCGTCAGGTCGAAAGCCTGACGCACGTAGGTGGGGCTGAGAGCGATGATGGGATGGTCGCCGTGAGCGCCCCAACGCGCCTGCATCACATCCCCCTGGGATGGGCTGGTTGGCTGACCGGTGCTGGGACCCAGACGCTGCACATCAACGATGACACAGGGGATTTCGGTCATGGCGGCATAACCAATGTGTTCCTGCATGAGCGAAAACCCCGGTCCGCTGGTGGCGGTCATGGCTTTCAAGCCGCCAACCGAAGCGCCAATGCACGCCGCCAGGCTGGCGATTTCATCTTCCATCTGAATAAACTTGCCGCCAATTTTGGGAAGCTCGCGGGCAAGGATTTCGGCGATTTCTGTCGAAGGGGTGATGGGATATCCGGCGTAGAAGCGACAACCCGCCGCCAGAGCTCCCCAACTGACCGCTTCATTACCTTGCATTAATTTGACGACCAAAAGCGCCTCCTCACTCCTCCACCGGCTTTACCACAATCGCCAGGTCGGGGCAGTGGGTATCGCACCAGTGACAGGCAGTGCATTTTTCCGGGTGGACGACCACCGGTCTCTCATCCCCCTCATGAAAAGCCAGGACGCCCGTGGGGCAAAATTCGACGCACAGACCGCAACCTTTGCACCATTTCCCGAAAATGATCACCCTGCCGCGCGGTCCACGCCTTGGCTTTTGTGGGTTGATAGAGGCAATCGCCTCATGAGTCGCAGATTGTGACATAGAATGCCTGCCCCTGGAAAATTTGGTTGAATTTTGTCTTAAATTTTATGTGACATTGATTGGGAATAGAATTGATATAAATCATCAATCTGACGTTACTTATATACGCATTGGGTTCGGAGAGCGGCAACATCTCCGATGTACATAAGAGGATAATCATCATGCGTCAATCGTGACAGATAACGATATCCTGGAGATGGGTATCGTGCTTTAATCAATTCATATCCAATATTCTGATCGCACACGGAATCTGATAATCACGCGGGAGGTGTAGCCAATGTCCAAAACAGTCGAAGATTTAAAGGCGGCATTCGCCGGGGAGTCTCAAGCCAATCGTAAATATACAGCATTCGCTCAAAAGGCAGACGAGGAGGGTTATCATCTGGCTGCCAGACTGTTCCGGGTTGCTGCATACGCCGAAGCCATCCACGCTCTCAACCATCTACGCGCTCTGGGAGAGGTGAAGTCCACGGCTGAGAACCTGCAAACAGCCATCAACGGGGAAAACTACGAAGTGGTCAATATGTACCCGGATTTCATGAAAGACGCCGAGGCTGAAGGGGAAAAACGCGCCCTGACTTCCTTCCGCTGGGCGTGGGAGGTGGAAAAGGTGCATGAGATGCTGTACCGCCAGGTTCTGGAGTCTCTCTCAAAAGAGAGCGCCATGGTGGATTATTACGTTTGCCCGGTTTGCGGCTATGTCCATATTGGGTCGGCTCCTGAGAGATGCCCGGTCTGCAATACGCCTGGTAGCCGTTTCAAACTGATCGAATAAGAGCCGGGCTCTCAATCCAAAATAAAATGCCAGCGCCCTTGCGAACCATGCAGGGGCGCTTTTATTCACGCCGGGAATCTAAATCTTATCCAAATCAGTTCTTCATAATTTCTAAACATTCCTTTGCTATCCTAACATTGGACCCGATGAGGTCGAACATTTGTTGATTTTAGAAAGGAGCATGAACAATGAGTAAATGGTTTAAGGTAGGCTTGATAGGAGTATTGGTTTTTGGGGCGATTGGGGTCTTGATTACCGGCGTTGCCCTCGCCCAAACCGAGCAACCGCCTGCAACGGAGACCACGCCTCCCCAATTTTGGGGCAGGGGTCTCAGAGGGCTTGGCGGTCAGGTCGGGTTGGAAGCCGCCGCCAATGCCCTGGGGATGACCACCGAGGAACTGTCTGCGCAACTCTGGGCAGGCAAGACTCTGGCGGACATCGCCGAGGAAAAGGGCGTGGATGTCGTGGAGCTGTATAACGCTGTCCAATCCGCAGTGCAGACTGCCCGAGAAACGGCGATTCGCGAAGCCATCAATCAGGCGGTTGCGAATGGCGCCATCACCCAGGAGCATGCCGATTGGCTGCTCGAAGGCTTGGATAAAGGTTTTCTGACCAATGGTTTTGGCTTGGGGTTGGGCAGGGGGTTTGACCGCGGTTTTGGCGGCGGTTTCCATGGTCGTGGTCCTGGCTTCTTTGGTCTCCCCAGCACAGCGCCTCAGTCAAATTCATCTGGCGGAGCGTGATTGGCAGGAGGTTAGCCGGCAAAAGCTGAGCACGGCATTTTGTTCCGGACACGCTGATGTCTGCTCAGCCTCTTCTATCTTTCTTAGCCACGGGAGCGCAGGGAGTAAACTGCGCTCCCAGCATATTTCCAGAATTGGCTCTCATTGGAATATAATCACAGCAAGAAATTAGAGAGTCAAATCAACTGTCGCAATGGCTAAAAAAATATTGGTTGTAGATGATAAAAAAGAGCTGCGCGCTCTGCTAAAAGAGTATCTCGAACAGGAGGGGTTTGATATCGTCCAGGCGGAGGATGGGCAAAAAGCGCTCTTCGTCGCCCGCCAGGAAAAGCCCGATTTAATCCTCCTGGATTTGATGATGCCGGAGATGAGCGGTTACGAGTTCATGCGGATATACAGCCGGGAGGCGGATACGCCCACCATCATCCTCACCGCCAAACTGGATGAGAACGACAAAGTCTTGGGTTTAGAGCTTGGGGCAGATGATTACGTCACCAAGCCTTTTAGCCTGCGTGAGCTGACCGCTCGCATCCGAGCTGTGCTGCGTCGCGTCGAGAAGCAGGAAGCTCCCCAGGATATCTTGCGGGCTGGGGACATCACCCTGGATCGCAGCGGTCGGATGGTGCTGGTGGGGGATAAGCAGATTGACCTGACGCCCTCTGAATTCGACCTGCTTGCCACGTTAATGTCCACCCCGGGGCGCGCCTACACCCGCCTGGAGCTGCTGGAGCGCCTGCAAGGCACCGCTTATGAGGGGTATGAACGGACAATTGACGTGCACATCCGCAACCTGCGCGCCAAGATCGAGCCGGATGACTCGGCGCCGCGCTACATCGAAACTGTCTACGGCGTGGGCTACCGTTTTGCCCCACAACGCCGCGATTCGGGCAGGTGAGGATGCGTTCTCTAACCCAGAAACTCACCCTGGCTTTTCTGCTGGTTGGGCTGACCGGCGCCCTTCTGGTTGCCGTCCTGGTTCGACGCTACACCCAGCGCGAGTTCGGTCGTTTGATCCTGGACCAGAACCAGCAAGCCCTGGTGGTATATCTGACGAGATACTACCAGACCCAGGGGAGCTGGCAAGGGGTGGATTCGGTCTTTCGCCCCTCGGCGGATGACGGATTCGCTCGCGGTCCTGAAACTCGCTGGGAGATAAGGCGAAATTTGTTCTCGATTGCGGATGCCAACGGTACGATTGTCCTGGGGAATAATCCCAACGCGGTGGGAAGAAAATTGTCCCCTGCTGACCTGAGAAAGGGGATACCGCTGGAAGTGGACAACAAGACGGTGGGCTGGTTGCTCTTCACCCCGGCGCTGGACCGTTGGCGACCCAACACGCCTGAGGGGGCTTTCCTGCTTGGGGTGAACCGGGCGATTTTCTTAAGCGCTCTGGCTGCAACGATCATCGCTCTGGTATTGGGCGGTATTCTGGCATACACCCTGACCTCCTCTCTAAGGGAGCTGACCCATGCAACCCATGAGCTGGCGCAGGGTAAGCTGGGGTATCAGGTAAAAGTGCGTTCACAGGATGAGTTAGGCGAACTGGCAGCCTCTTTCAATCAGATGAGCGCTGAGCTGGCTCGCTCGAATGAATTGCGGCGCAAGATGACCGCCGACATCGCTCACGACTTGCGTTCGCCTTTGAGTGTGATTCTGGGGTATTCAGAAGCGCTGAACGATGGCAAGCTGAGCCCTTCGCCGGAGATGTTTGCCACACTCCATACTGAAGCCAAACACCTCAGTCGCCTGGTGGACGATTTGAAGACCCTTTCCCTGGCTGATGCGGGCGAGTTGCCCTTGAACTACCAGGATATTTCTCCGGATATCCTTCTGAAACGCGCCGCGAACGCTCATCGAGTCCAGGCAGAAAACAAAGGCATCACCATTAAGTTGGAGATTGCGCCCGATTTACCCCGGATTAGGGTGGATGTAGAACGAATGGCGCAGGTTTTAGACAACCTGCTAAGCAATGCCCTGCGCTTTACCCCTACCGGTGGAATCATCAACCTCGCCGCAAAGAAGATAGATGGGCAGGTGGCGCTCCAGGTGGCAGATAACGGCGTGGGCATCTCTGCCGAGAACCTGCCCTATATTTTTGAGCGCTCTTTTCGCGGGGATAAGGCGCGTCAAAATTTGGAAGGGGAAACCGGCTTGGGTCTGGCAATCGCCAAATCTTTGGTGGAAGCGCAGGGCGGTTCGATTGGCGTACAAAGCGAGGTTGAGAAGGGGACGACCTTCACTATCCTTCTGCCTTCTGGAGAGCGGATGTGAGCGCGGAGAGAAATCCCAGGGAGCCTCAGGCGGTACAGGTTGGGAGCCATGTTGAGGTTGAGCTGGTCTATGAGGTGGGCGTTGACCAACTCGAATTTGACATTGTGCCAGATCAGCAGGCAGACTTCGCCCATGGTTTTCTGGGTGAAGGCACGCCATTAGCCCAGGCAATTCTGGGAAAATTTGCCGGCGAAGCGATCCAATACCGGCTTGGGGATGCGCAGATGGTGAGGATTATCGCGGTTTCAGCAGGGAAGAGGGGCGAGGCTGAAAAAATCTCTGCCCGGCGGCAGGAGGTGATGCGTAAAGCCCTGGAACAGGCGCAGCGCACCAGCGCAATTATCTTCGCCTCATCGTACAGCGGTAAATGGGGTGATTATGACCCCGGGGGAATCGAAGCCTGGGAGGCGAAAGATGCTCGCGACGATCAGGATAAGACCGAAGAAAGCGACAGGTAAAGAGGGCTGATACGCCTGGGATTTGCCCGACCATCCCCACAGGGACTATGGCAGCCAATTGAAGGTGTCCAGCATCAAATCAAATACCATCGTCTCGCCCTGCCAGTCAAAGGTTGGGGGCGGCGTCTCGAAGTTGTAAGGGTCGAGAGAGTGAAGGACGAAGGTCAGGCTGATACAGGCATCGCTGCGGATGGTGGAGTAACCCACCCAGTCATAGTAATTTCCAGCTGCGCCTTCTGAGCCGCTTTGCTTCAGGAACTCGCTCCCGTTGATCAGGACGTTTTCGCTCTGGAGAGCTTCGGGGTCATATCCGCCAGCCAGAGGGCTGGCGCATTCTTCTACACCGGTGCTCATGTCTATCTGCAGGTATTTCTCAACCAGGTTGGTGCCAGCCTGAAGCGGCAAGTCGATTCGTACCTGGTCTGGTTCAGGTTCTGTCAGGGCTGCCTGCGGAGGGTAGCTCAGTTCAAAACCAAATTTTTGATTGCGGTAAGTCTCCCATCCGGATGTAAGTTGCGAGGCGAGGGTTGGGCTTGTCGCCAGGGTTGGCGTTATGGTGGACGTGGGTTGAGGCAGAGGCGTTTTGGTTGGCGGCAAGGTGCTGACGGGGGTCGTACCGTCGGGCGAGGCGACCAGATTTTTAACCTCTGGAGTGGCTGTTATCCCCGCGGCAGGGTAGTTGCAGGCTGCGCACAGAAGCGCCAGGATCGCCGCGACAATCAGAGCGTGAAGCGAGCGCATGTCCACCTCTATTCTTGGAGTATTAATTCTGCATCCGCAGCAGAGCGCCGACGAGAAGTATATTATAAGCCCATAGGAGATAGGGCTGAGAGGGTGAATTGTCAGGACGGACTCGAAACCATTTTCCCTGCCGCTCGAGCGGAGTCCTCTCCAAAATCTATCGAGAAACGCTCTTACAGGGATAAATGCAGGTTGGGCAATGGGGTGAACCCAGAGGATAATCCCCCTGCGGATGAGACTGGCTGAAAAATGCGCAGATCAATCAAGGGAAAAAGTTTGGCGGAACGCTTTTTGCTCTTTGAACCATTGGCGAAGGCTTTCAACGCAGCCTGGTAGTTGCGCCGATCCGAGTGAATCTGGCGCATGGCGCGGCGAGTCAGCCAGTCGGCGGCTTTGTTGTTCTTGCGCGGCGTCCATATCCAGCGCAGGTTAATAAAACGGCTGGAAAGCTGGCGGGCGCGGAGAAAGAGAGGCCAAATCGCCTCCGAACTCACTGCGGCGACCCCATTCATCTGGTCAATGATGCTCTTTGCATCCCCAAAGACTTTCACCTGCTCATCTTCCAGACCCAGATCGCTCAGGGCGTCCAGACCTTCTATCAAAGCCAGGTATTCCGCCATGTTCGATGACGCGCCCAGGCTGCGGACGAAGACGCCATGCCCCTGGGCGATCACGATATCATTGCGGCAGATTAACCATCCATAGCATAAAAAGCCGGCGGAATCTTTTGAGTTGCTGCTGCCGGAGAAACTTCGATATAATCCATCAAAGCGCAGCGCGTAGCTCATTTCAGCTCCTTGAATTAAAGGCATCGGCGGTGGGAAATACCACCGCCGACAGCGAAAAGAGAGAATAATGGGTATGATGCTTGACCGTTCGTTTTTTCCCTGCTGACAACAGGTTGCTCCTTCACAACGCCGATAGTAGTTACTCTGCTCCTGATTGCCTTTGGGTCAAATAAAATTCCCTCATGATCCCACTTTGATTTGATTATTGTTCAATTTTTATTGTTTGTCAATAAATTTGACCTTATAGATTTGTAAACAATGATTAACAAATATTTAAGAGCAACTTGCGAATAGACAGGGGAGGGATGATGAAAATCAAAATCATTACCACGGGTGGTTCGATAGACAAAATATATTCAACCCAGGTGAGCAACTTTGTCGTCGGCGCGCCTCAGGTGGAGAAAATTCTGAGTGAAAGCAACGTGACTTTCGACTACGAGGTGGAGTCGCTTTGCCGAAAAGACAGTCTGGAGATGACCCCTGAAGACCGCCGATTGGTGGTTGAGAAGGCGAGAGCGGCGGCAGAACGTTATATCCTGATCACCCACGGTACCGATACCATGATTGCGACGGCGCAGGCGCTATCTGGGATATCCGGCAAGGTGATTGTGCTGACAGGCGCGATGCAACCGGCGGCTTTCAAGCAGTCCGACGCGGGGTTCAACATCGGCTTTGCAATTGCAGCTTTGCAAACCCTGCCTGAGGGCGTGTATCTTGCGATGAACGGGAGGATATTCGACCCCCACCGGACGCGTAAAAATGTGGCGTTGGATCGCTTTGAGGAAATCAGTTGATTCCAGAACAGGTAACGCGGTTAAAATACTTATATGGCAAAAATAGACAAAACAACCAAACGGATAATTGGTCTGGCAGGCAGTCTCGCTGCGGCGGCATCCTATGTGTTTGTCATCCGCCCCTGGATGCTCTCCTGGGGCGCCAGCAAGGATGAACAGAACCGCCTGCTCCCCGGCGATGAACTGTTACCCGAGCCGAAAATTTACGCCACCCATGCGATCACGATACAGGCGCCGCCGAGCGCGGTTTGGTCCTGGCTGGCGCAGATGGGTCAGGGGCGAGGCGGTTTTTACAGCTACGATTGGATCGAGAACCTGATGGGTTTAGATATCCACAACGCCAACCGGATTCTGCCCGAGTATCAAGAAGTAAAGGTGGGCGATGTCATCCCCCTTGCCCCCCAGGGCTTTAGCGTTCCGGTGGCAATCGTCGAGAAAGAGCGCGCCCTGGTCTTGCACGGCGATACCCGCCTCCAGGGAGCTGGCGAAGCCCCGCCGATGAAACCGGGGGAATATCTGAGCGTGAGCTGGGGATTCTACCTCTTCCCCCGCAGTGATGGCGGCACCCGCCTGATAGAACGCTGGAAAACCGATTGGAATCCCAGCCTGAAAAACGACCTGTTTTACCGCCTGTTCCTGGAGCCGGGCGCGTTTCTCATGGAGCGCAAAATGCTCCTGGGAATCAAACAAAGGGCTGAATCGCTCTCAAGCTAAATTTCACATTTAAGCAGATGATCACGAGCTTTATCCCAGTCTTATCATCCAGAGAGGAGGTTAATCCATGAGCCTGAAATACACCTGGCAGGGACATGCCACCCACAGCCTTGAAGTCGATGGGACAAAGATTTTGGTCGATCCCTTTTTTTACCGGGAACCCCGCGGCTGTGATTAGCGCCGAGCAGGCGGAAGCGGATTACATCTGGATCAGCCATGGGCATTTTGACCATGTCGCCGACGTGATAGATATCGCCCATCGCACCGGCGCAACGGTGATCTCCAACTTCGAAATCGCCAACTGGCTGGAAGGAAAAGGCGTCCAGACCCACGCCCAGCACATTGGCGGCGGTTTCCGCTACCCATTTGGTTACCTTAAGCTGACCCTGGCGTTGCATGGCTCGGCTCTGCCCGATTCTGGCTACGGCGGCAACCCCTGCGGCTTTCTGCTCACGACGAATAACGGGAAGAGAGTGTACCTGGCTTGCGACACCGGTCTGTTTGGCGATATGCGTCTGATTGGGGAGGAGGGCGTCAGCCTGGCTGTCCTGCCAATTGGCGACAACTTCACCATGGGACCGGATGACGCCCTGAGAGCAGTGAAGTTAATCCAACCCGAACATGTGGTTCCGGTGCATTACAATACCTGGGATTTGATCGCCCAGGACCCGGAAGCCTGGGCTAGCCGGGTGAGGGCGGAAACCAGCGCTCAGCCCCATGTGCTCAAGCCCGGGGAGAGCCTTACCCTGGAGTAAGGCTCAGCGAAACGAATCATCAGGGTAACCGCACCGCAACAGGTGTGGTTTTCAGCTTATTATTTTTGACTGCGCTCGAAGCGGGAGTTTCACCTTCGAGAGATGTGCGATTTTCTTCTCCAGAGACTCCCTGTTATAATTTCGTCATCTGGAGGTAGTGATGTTTGACAGTATCTTTCGGCGAAAAGAAGAAGAGCAAAAGTTTGAAAAGCAAGGGCGTCTGCCGCCCGGGCAATCGTTGACCCAGAAGTTTCCGGTGCTGCATTATGGTCCTACCCCTGGCTTCAACCCCGCGACCTGGGATTTCCGGGTTTGGGGGGAGGTGGAAGAGGAAGTGCGTTGGACGTGGGATGAATTCAACCAACTGCCGCGCACCAAAGTGATCATGGACATCCATTGCGTCACCCGCTGGAGCAAGTTCGATACGGAGTGGGAGGGCGTTTCGTTGCGGACTTTGGTGGAGCAAGGGTTGATCAAACCCAAACCCACCGCCCGTTTTGTGATGCAGCATGCCGAGTATGGTTTCACGACCAACCTGCCCCTGGAGGTGATGCTCTCGGATAATTTCCTGATGGCGACCCACTACAATGGCGAGCCCCTCACCCCCGACCACGGTTACCCCTTGCGCGGGGTGGTGGGCAATATCCCCTCCAGAGACGATCTGGTAGTACCCTATTTCTGGAAGGGAGCCAAATGGCTGCGCGGTTTAGAATTCATGCGGGAAGACCGGCGCGGCTTTTGGGAGCAAGCCGGCTATCACAACCGGGCTGATGTCTGGAAGGAAGAACGCTTCGGGTAAAGCATGATTGATTGGGGCAACCTGGCTGCCAACGCCCTCTGGATTGTAGCCTGCGCTATCGTTCTGGCGACCCTGAGCTTTGCCAGTTGGGAGGCTTCGCTTGCCAAAATCAGGATGAGCGAACGTTTGAGACTCCCGGCGTATCAGGCTCTGTTCAACCTGGCTGGGGTGCTGTTCTGCGCAGGTCTGGCGTGGTTAAGCGATCCTCTTCTTCTGCGCATTGCCTGGATCATCCTGGCGGTGATTTCCCTGGTTTTATTTATCCTCTCTTTGAAAGCTCGTAAAAGTCAGGCGCCTCCCCCTGCAAATCGCTGACATCCCACCGATAATGATGGGCAATCAGGTCGAGCCAGCCTTGACCCGGATACATTCCCCGCGCCGAACCTGGAAGAGGTCGAAATCGCGGGCGATGTAGGTGTCGGGGAAGATTGCCTGCGCCTCAGCCGCCACGTCTCGCTCACGGTAGCGTCGCGAGATATGGGTCAAGATGAGCTGTTTCACTCCCGCATCCCGAGCCAACTCAGCCGCCTGTCGGGCGGTGAGGTGGGCAAAATCGCGCGCCATCTCCGCCTCGGCTTCCAGGTAGGTCGCCTCGATGACCAGAACATCCGCCCCACGGCACACTTCCAGCAGGTCGGCAGTCTGACCGACATCGCCCACATGCACCAGACGCGTCCCGGGGCGCAACTCTCCCAGCACCTGGTCGGGGTGTATCTGGCGACCGTCGGGCAGGGTTACCACCTGTCCATTGACCAGGTCTCGCCGCCAGACGCCAGGGGGAATGCCGAGGGCTTCGGCTTTTTCGACTAAAAATGGACGCCTGGGCTGTTCTTCGAACAGATAACCCAAACAATCAGGACCGCGATGCTGCACCGAAAAGGCAGAGACTCGAAAATCATCCCCCTCGAAGACCACCCCGGGCTGGATTTCGCGCAGTTCGATTTTGATCGGCGGGCGGGCGCCGCGCAGGACCACCCCAAAGAGCAAATCATGGACGCGCTCCAAAGCCCAACGCCCGCCGATAATCTCCAACTCGTCAATCGCCTCCCACCTGGAAAAAGTGGACAGCAATCCCGCCAGCCCCAGGATATGATCCAGATGCCCGTGGGTAATCAGGATGCGGTTCAAGCGCTTGAAGCCAATCCCTGCCTGGAGAATCTGGCGCTGCGTCCCCTCTCCACAGTCAATTAAAAAGCGATGCTCGTCATGCATCACCACCTGAGCGGACAAACCCCGATAGATAGACGGCGCAGACGCAGAGGTGCCTAGAAACAAAATTTCAAACAAAGCTTTATCCCTTCCTGGGGAGTTGAGATTGTCGAGCAGTTCGGAAGCAGATGGCATGCAACCTGCAATGCCGGTTGAATTGTACCTCATCTGGGGAGAGGTCGTCTGGTTTCTCGCGATGATTTCCAATCCGGGAGATGCGCCGACGCCCGGTCGTCTCAGCCCGGCTCGGATAAGACCATTTGTGCTATAATGACTCGCGCATGATCTTATTGACCAGTTTCCGAGGAGCAAATCTTTACCAATTTGTTCCCATCTACTCAAGTCCATGACCAGCAAGAGTACCAGGTCCCCCGCCAGGAAGAGCGCCGCCAGCTCAAAAAACCGGTCTAAGAAGTCTCCGACCGAGAAAAAGACCGGTCGCGTCTCCCGCCAGCCGCTGAAAACCTCCCCTGGCAAGCTCACTCCCGCTAAGGAGACCCCTCCAAAATCCAACCGGTCGCGTCAGGCAAAGCCTGCTCCACCGGAGAAAACCGCCCCTCTCACCCCGGGCATCTCCCTGGATCGCAAGCTGGATATCGCCGGAATCGGCATGGCGTTGGTGGGGCTGCTGACCCTGCTCAGCCTGCTATCCTCCACCCGCAGCCCGCTGGTTGGCGGTTGGGTCGAGCTGAATGGCAAGGCTTTTGGCTGGGGGATGTACCTGCTCCCTCTGGCGTTGATCGCAATCGGGCTATGGCTGGTGTTGCGTAATTTTGAGCGCATCCCCACCGTCTCTGTGGAACGCCTGATTGGCATCATCTTGCTTTTCACCAACCTGCTTGCCTGGACCCATTTCTTCACTTTCCCCGAATCCAGCCAGGCTGCCCTGGACCTGGCGGCGGCGAGAAGCGGCGGGGGCTACACAGGAGCGGTTATTCTGGTGGCGTTGCAATCTACCCTGGGTATGGGCGGCGCGGTCATCGCTTTGCTCGCCTGGGCGTTGATTGCCCTGGTGATGACCCTGGATGTATCTGTCCTGGATTTGTTCCGTTGGGCGCCCGCCATGCTGACCCGCATCCAGGATAGTTGGGATGAATTCCGTGCGGGTAAGAACGGCGCTGCCCCGCTCTACACCGGCGCCTCCCCCGCAAGCCACCTGCCGATGCCGGAGGGCGATCTGCTCTCGCCGTTGAATCAACCGAGCGCGCCTCAATTCCCCGCAGTGCAGATTGGAGCGCCTGGCGAGCCTGGACGCGCCTGGGCGCTTCCCTCTGTCGCCGAGATTCTGGATTCGGGCGGCAACATCACCTACGACGATGCGCTGGACCAACAGCGAGCGCGCCTGATTGAGGAGACTCTGGCTTCGTTCGGCGCGCCGGGCAATGTGGTGGAGATCAGCCGCGGTCCCACCATCACCATGTTTGGGGTTGAGCCGGATTTTGTCGACTCGCGCGGCGGGCGCATGCGGGTGCGCGTCGGCAAGATCGCTGCTCTGGCGGACGACCTGGCGCTGGCGCTCTCCGCCCGCACCATCCGCATCCAGGCGCCTGTGCCGGGGAAAGGTTATATCGGCATTGAAGTGCCCAACGATGAGATTGCCGTGGTGGCATTGCGAGACGTGATTGAGAGCGAAGCCTTCACCCGTCTCAAGTCGCCGCTGCGCTTTGCTTTGGGGCAGGACGTGGCAGGCAACGCTGTCGCCGCCGACCTGGCGGCGATGCCGCACCTGCTCATCGCCGGGGCGACCGGATCGGGCAAGTCGGTGTGCGTCAATTCGCTCATCACCTGCTTGCTGTTGATGAACACCCCCGACGACCTGCGTCTGATCATGGTGGACCCCAAACGGGTCGAGCTGACCGGTTATAACGGCATCCCACACCTGCTGGCGCCGGTGGTGGTCGAGTTGGAACGGGTGGTCGGGGTGCTGCAGTGGGTGCTGCGCGAGATGGATCAGCGTTACCACAAGCTCGCCCAGGCAGGCTGCCGCAACATCAAAGAATACAACGCCCGCCAGATCGCGGCGGGCGAGAAGAAGCTGCCCTTGCTGGTGGTGATCATTGACGAGCTGGCGGATTTAATGATGCTGGCGCCGGATGAAACCGAGCGCACCCTGACCCGCCTGGCGCAGCTCGCCCGCGCCACCGGCATCCACCTGGTCATCGCCACCCAGCGCCCCTCGGTGGATGTGGTCACTGGCTTGATCAAAGCCAATTTCCCGGCTCGCATCGCCTTTGCCGTGGCTTCCGGGGTGGACAGCCGGGTGATTCTCGACCAGCCCGGCGCCGAGCGCCTGCTCGGTCGCGGCGATATGCTCTTCCAGGCGCCCGACGCCCCCGCCCCGGTGCGCCTGCAGGGCACTTTTGTCTCCGACGCCGAGATCTTGCGCCTGGTCTCCTACTGGCAGAGCTTTGCGGGAGCGGTTACGCCTACGCCGACCGCTGCCGGAGGTGTACCCGACGCCATGCCAGCCGGCATACCGCTCAAGCAAATACCCCTGTGGGAGGATATGCAGGCTGAGGAAAGTTCTGACCCCTTGATGAACGAGGCGATTGACCTGGTGCGCCGTCAGGGGCGCGCCTCGATTTCGATGTTACAGCGCCGCCTGCGCATCGGCTACACACGCGCCGCCCGCCTGGTGGAGGGCATGGAAGCCAAAGGCATCGTCGGTCCGCCGGACCCCGGCACCGGCGCCCGTGAGGTGCTGGATTACGGTCCCGCCGCCCCGCCGGTGGAGGAATAACCTCGGGGCAGCATCAGCCAGTACTGTCCAAACCGAAAGCCAGCTCTTGAAGGTTGACTGCCAAAGCTATTATTATGGCTTCATTAATGCCTGTTTCGGCAGACGGTATTCCCCTCCCCAGGGTGATATAATCCCGCCATGCGCCCTCGCTCGCTGATCATCCTCATTCTCATCTTGATTGGCGTCTGCCTGCTGGGGGTGGTGGTCTATAACCTGCCCCCGGTCAACGCCCGCCTCGCCTGGCGGGTGGAGGCATTGCGCGACGAGATCAAATATCGCCTCAATCCCCCAGAAGAAGCGGTGTTTGTCCCGCAGCAGGTGGTGGACGCCACCCTGCCGCCCACCGCGGCGCCTTCCCCCACACCCTTGCCTCCCACGCCCACCAACACCGACCCTGCCGCCACCCCCGAGCCGAGCGCCACGCCCACCCCCCCCCCCAATCCCCTGCCGCCGGCGGTCGCCCTGGGTGGCGGGGGGGATGTGGACCAGGCCGGGGGCGGGAATT
>JBBIPD010000005.1:17787-26089 GCA_037443025.1 Chloroflexota bacterium | reverse complement strand
GGCTTTCTTGCCGTCAATCTTCAAGCGTTCTGAGCCTGAACAAAGGGGCAACGACCAGTCGCTGCGCATCTGCAAATCTTCGTTCAGATGTTTCATTGCGGAGTGATTGAAGGTATATCTGGCGCCCTTGAATTTGCTCGCCCACAACAAGGTCTCGTGGGCGTTGGTAAAGCGCACCCCGCGAAAATTAGGCATCGGGTTGGTCTTCACCCATACGATGTCGTTCAAGAACCAGTAGCCCAGGGTTTGCATGATGGCGCCGATGCGGTAGATGTTGTGGTAAGTCCCAATCACCCAGATAGCGCCGCTGTCTTTGAGGACGCGGCGGCAGGCGCTCAGCCAGCGGCGGCTGAAATCATCGTACTCCTGGAAACTGCCGAAACGATCCCAGTCATCGTTCACGGCGTCGACCCGGGTCATGTTCGGACGCCAGAGTTCATGGCGAAGTTGCAGGTTGTAGGGCGGGTCGGCGAAAATCAGGTCAATTGAATTTTCCGGGAACGAATCCAGCACTTCGATGCAGTCGCCGTGGATAATTTGGTCGAGGGGTAACTGTTGGCTCATCCAGAAAAATATCCCGTCTCTGTCAACGCGCCCGGAGGTTGCCTGTCGCGCTCTGATTCTAACCCAATCCAACGCGGTTGAATCGTTCCCGCGCCGGGCTGTCTGTCAGGGCTTCTTCTGCCGCGCTTCTTCGTAATCATACGCCGTGGGGAAGTCTTCGGGCAACTCGCGCGCCTTGCCGCTCCAACTCTGGATATCCACCCGGTACACCGCCACGTCGTCGGGCTGGGGTGGGTCGAACCCCTGGTAATCCACGCCGAACTCCAGATGCGGAGCGTATTTCTCCATGAGCAGGCGCAGGGCGTGGGCTGCCTCCTGCGCCTCCACGCGGCGCGCCTCGCCGAAGACGACCACCGAGCGGTACTCGACCCCGAAATCGCGGGCGCGCTTGCCGGCGTACATCCGTCCCATCTCCGCCACCATGTAACAAACGCGCGGGTTGCGCTCCAGGTTGGCGCTGGTGCGCCCCACCGGGCTGCGGTGGAAGTAGATGCAGTTCTGCGCCTCGTCATAGACGTAATTGTGGGCGTTCAAGAAGGGCTGCTCCCCGGCGGCGGTGGCGATGACGCCGAAAGCGCCGCGGTGGAGCAATGCCTTGATCCAGGATTCGTCGGTCACCTCCCGTTCTTTGCGCCGGATGCGGTTCAGTTGGGGGTCGTTATAGATTTCGGCGTTCTTTTGGGCGATTTTCTCGTCTCTATTCATGAATCCTATCCTTTAACATTCACCGCGGAGACGCCGAGAGCGCAGAGTTTTTAATATTTCTCTGCAACCTCTGCTACCTGCCCTGAGCCTGTCGAAAGGTCTCCGCGGTGAGTGGATGGCGCTTATTCAAACACCACCCCCAGCAGGGCGGCGAGGGTCTCGATCTCTCCCAGGTGCTGGTAGGGGTGAGTCAGGGCGAAACTCATCAGGCACTTGCCCTTGCTCCAGCCCAGGTAATTCTGGATGTAAGCCTCTGCTCCCCTGAGCGCCAGCCCTTCATCCACCAGGATTTGGCGCAGGCGCTCCTGCTCCATCTGCGGGGAGAGGTCATCCAGGGTGAGTTGGGGGACGATGCGCCGCGTGCGCGCCTGCACCGCCCGGGAGTAGGCGTGCAGGGCGGTTAAATCCACCCGCTGGCTCAGCTCGTCCACTTCGGCAAAGGTCATCTCACCGCCGTTGTGCCGCCAGGGCAGGTTCATCCGCTCCATCCAGGGCTCCTCGTCCAATACCTGCACCCCGTCCGTCACAAAGCGGTTCAACCCGGCGTCTTCCACGCGCGTCATGTGCCAGAAAATCCAGGCGATGGAATTGAGGCGTGGGTGCGGGCGCTGGCGCATCAGGTCGGGGGGCACGCTCTCCCAAATGCCCGCCAGCCAGAAGTTGCACAGGGGGTCGTAGCGCTCCAAGAAGAGTTGTGGGATGTCCATGTTATCTTCGCCTGACCTTTTATGAAATTTGTCTGATGATACCATGTGATTGGGTGAAAGAATCTTTACATAGAAATATGATTTATACAGCCAATCACTAAAGCAATTCGCCGCAGGCAACAACCTGATTTATAAAACTACTTTCGGCGAATTGCACAGTTTGTTGCCCCTTTCGGAAACCCAACCTGCTGAACAAGCTCTTATCAAGGGCAGCGCGGCAGGAATTCCTCAATGAACCGGTTGAATATGCCCGGTTGCTCGAGATTCATGGCATGAGAAGCTCGTGGAACCAACCTGGCTTCAGCGCGAGGTACACGGCGCAATATCTCCTGGGTGTGGCGGAACGTATTTTTCGGCTCGCCTTCTCCATTGAGGACCAGAGTGGGGCAAGCGACCCTTTCCAGCGGGAGGGTATGGAAATTATATATCGCTTCCCAGATTTTCATATATTCGCCGCCGTCCATGCCCAGCATGCACTGCTCCATATACGCCTGAGCGCTCGCCTCCCGGCTCAACCAATACCTGCCGCGCGCCAGGCGCGCCAGCCCAAAAGAGAAGCGGGTGAAATTTTCAACACTGAGCGCCCGGATGGTGAACCTCATCGCCCACCAGGGGAAGATCACGCGGCAAAGCAACTTATCCAGCGGGGTCAGATCAATGGCGACCGCGCTGCCCGCCAGGATTAGCCCCCTCAACCGCTCTGGGTTGCGCACGGCAAACGCCTGGGCGATGCTCCCGCCCCAGGATAAACCGCACACCACCGCCGAGGATATCCCCAGCGCATCCAGCAGACAGGTCAGGTCATCGGCAAAGGTCGCCAGGGAGTAGTGCGCCTGGTCGGACGCCCCTGTTCTGCCGTGACCGCGCAGATCGTAGCGCAAGCATCGGCGCAGCGTCGAAAAATGCCTCCACTGGGGCTCCCACAGGCGCGCATCGGCAAAGGCGCCATGCACGAACACCAGCGCGGGACCCTCGCCGCTCTGCTCGTAGTAAGTATCCAGTCCGTTGAGTCGGATTTTGGGCATCGTCTCGTTACACCGCGCCTGGCATTGCCAGGTTCCGGGTTTTCCCGCGGTTCAGCCGCTTGCGCCGCCGCAGCGCTTACGGCGCGGGCTCACTTCTTCTTTTTGGCTTTGGCTTGCGCCCGCTCCAGGTTTTCCTGGGCGCGAAAAAGCACAACCCGGCGGATGAGATCATACGGGATGGGCTGACCCAGCGGGAATTGAATCGTCCCTTTGGAGGTTTTATACCCCGCCAGCTCGTCTTTGAACTGCTCCACACCCGACGAGGCGGGGAAGAAGCTGATGTGGCTCTTGAAAGCGGCGAAATGCACCAGGTTGCCCTTGAGGGTGAAGGTGGGAATCTGGTAGCTGATGGTCTCCTGCGCTTCGGGAGCGGCGGCGCGAATCACCGCCCGGATTTTCTGCAAAATCTCCTGGATGTCTTGCGGGTAGGCGGCGATGTATTCGTCAATGCTGTGGGGGGTGGGTCGGCTGTCCATGCGATCCCCTATACTTAACGTGGTTGTCGTTGAAAAGCCTCAACAGATCGCTGAAGTCGGAGTTGATGAACATCGTTGCCTTTCGCTCGCCAGGCATGCAAAATCATTTCCCAGGCAGCATTAAATCTAACCTGAGGAGTTTGAGCTTGCCAAAATCGCAGGTCAAAGTCTCTATTCAGGTCAGTGATTTTTCCCCTCTGCTCCATGATGACTGTCTTCACTAGAAATCTCCTGCATGGATTATAGCATGACCCGAAATGACGAGCGCTTACCTATTTACCCTGGCGCGCCCGCTGCAAGGCAGTGATGTCCAGCTTCTTCATCTGCAGCAGGGCTTGCGTCACGCGGTTGGCTTTCACAGGGTCGGGGTCGCCCATCAGCTCGCCCAGGGCGGTGGGCACGATCTGCCACGAGACGCCGAATTTATCCTTCAGCCAGCCGCACTGCCCCTCCTCCCCGCCCTCGCTCAGCCTCTCCCAGAAATAGTCCACCTCCGCCTGGTCCTGGCAGTGCACATAAAACGAGATGGCTTCATTGAACTTGAACTCCGGACCGCCGTTCAGGGCGCCGAACTCCTGCCCGTCCAGCTCGAAGGTGACCGTCATCACCGTGCCGGCGGGCATGGGGGTGCCTTCTGGAAAGCGGGTGATGCTGGTGAGGCGCGAGTTTTTGAAGATGGAAGTGTAATAGCGGGCGGCTTCCTCCGCCTGGGATTCGAACCACAAGAATGGGGTGATTTTCTGCATGGAGTGCGCTCCTTGTTTGAGAAAATTGCTCCGAGCAAATTGGATATATTGTATCCAATATTATATCAAGCAAACCTTGCACCGCAGAGCCGTCCTACCCCTCCCACTCCGCGCGCAGCAGGGCATACCACAGCGTATCGCCCACCTCGCCGGATTTGTTGTGGTGGCGCTGGCGCATGCGGCACTCCAGTTGCATGCCACAATTCTCCGCCACGCCCCGGCTGGCGGCGTTATCCGGTGAGGTTTGCAGCTCCACGCGGATGACGCCCAGGCGCTCAAAGACAAGCCGGATGGTCTCCAGTAAATTCAGAGGGGAAATTGAGTTGAACGGGGTCCATAGTTATCCGAAATGGTCGCTTGCCTGCGGGCTGCGCCTGGTGAGGCGGCTAGCTCCGGTTGGCGTACAGGGTCACGGGCAGGATGAGAATCCAGAAATATTTTGCCGCATCGGCGTTGAAGTTTGCAATGCCAATCGAGAGCAGGAAGATCAAAGCCGTGACCAGGGGGGTGATCATCTGGCGGCGACGCTGCCTGGCGTCCAGACGTGGGTCAACCAGGCGGTTGTGCCAGATGGCGTACCCCCAAAGCGCCGCCATTAGCAGGGCGATCAGCATCATCGTCAGGGCGTAGAAGACCGTGGCAACCCGGTCGGGGTATTTGCTGATGACGGAGCTGGTGAAGGGGACAAAAGCGATTACCATCAGAATCAGCAAGTTGAGCATGATCAGGCTGCTGTTGTAGCGTTTGATAAAGCGGAACTTGCGGTGGTGCCCCATCCAAAACATGCCGATCACCAAAAAGCTGATGGCGTACGCCAGGTACTTCTGCCATATGCCGGTCAACTGGGCGAGCAACTGGGCTTCGGTGAGAGTCCCCTCGCTGCCGGGGAGAGCGCCGCCAGGCAACCGGATTTCCAGGGCAAGCAAGGTGACCGCAATGGCAAACACGGCGTCGCTGAAGAACACCAGGCGCTCCATTCCCAGCTCGTCATGCTCCGCATGTGCTCCCGAGGCGCCGCCCTCTGTCTTTTGCATTTGAGATTTTGATTTCTTCATCTATCCTCCACCAGAGCTCGCCCGGAAGCGCCTCGTTCAGGCTGGTTTCCCTGGCTTTTATGTTATCACCAATTCCCTGCACGCGGATTGGAAAACCCGCCTGCCATCCACGAATGGGGCACGAATAAACGAATGAGGGCGGCGCGGTGTTCGTGTATTCGCCTCCATTCGTGGACGGCGCAGCGTTTCACAGCGAAATGCTCGCCCGCCGACACTGCCCGATAATAACCCTCTGCGCTCTCCGCTGCCTGCCCTGAGCTTGTCGAAGGGCCTCCGCGGTGAGATAACCTGGGCGCCATTCGTGGTCGGCGCAACCCCGCTCCCCGCAGCGACAAATGCCTTGCCTGTGGAAACCCTATCACAAGACCCGTCAAGGCTTGAAAATTTTTTGGGGATGGTATTTAATTGGGTTGAGGCAGTTGACCGGGGTGGGTGTATCTTTTGGGGTGAAGCATGACCAGCCTGGAAACCGTTTACGATCTCGTCCAGACCAGCCGGGCTTTTGAGCAGGAGGGGAAATTCCCCGCGGCGCTGAAGCGAGCGCAGCGGGCGCTGGCAGTCGCCCGTGAAATGGGAGATTTGGCGGCTGAGGCTGAGGCGTTGGTCTGTCTGGCGAAAATCCGCTTTCGGATGGGCAAAATCTCCGAGGCTGTATCCCTCGCCCAGGAAGCCCGCGCCCTGGCTCAGGCGGACTCGCCGACGATCGTGGATACCTGGCAGGTGTCGGGGAACTGCGCCGCGGGGACCGATTCGCTCGCGGAAGCCGAGGCTTGCTATTTGCAGGCGGCGGAGCTGGCGCGCGAAATCGGCTACAACCAGGGACGGATTGCGGCGCTGCACGGATTGGCGGCGGGGGTGTATCGGGCGCGGGGGCAGTTCGACCTGGCATTGGCGGCTGAGCTGGAAGTCCGCGACTTGCTCGAGCAAGAGGGGCGAAAAGCCGATCTCATCTACCCCCTTATCATCACCATCATGATCTATCAGTTCACCGGGCAGTACGAAAAGGTACCCGGATTATTGAACGAGTTGGGCGCTCTGACCTTGCCGGGCTCGATCCCCGAAGGTTATCAGCTCTTCCTGCAAGCCGAACATGCTCTGGCACAGGGCAACCTGGAAGAGGCTAAATCCCTCTACTTGCATTGCCGCTCCAACGCCGAAGCCACCGGCGAACCCTGGCTGAACATCAACCTGCGTCTGGGGATGAGCCGCTATTACCGGATGACCGACGAAGGCGCCACTGCCCGCCAGTGGGCGGAAGACGCCTTTCAGTACGCCGTAAAAGTGGGCTTTCGCCACGAGCAGGGCAGGGCGCAGCTCGAGCGCGGGCAGGTCGCCTGGCTGTGTGGACAGATGGAGCAGGCGCACCGCGACTTCCAGGCGGCGATTGCCTTGCTGGAAGAGCTGGGGGCGGCTTATGACCTCGCCCATGCCCGCCTCCTGCTGGCGGCGCTGCTGAACGCCCAAAAAGACCGCCAGGCTCACCTCGCCTGGCGCGCTGCGGCTGGCGCTATCCTGGCTGGCGGCTATGCCTTCCTGCTCCAGCGCGAGCGACGCCATGCCTTCCCCCTGGTTGCCGAGTACCTGAATCATCCCGACCAGGAGCTGGCGGAGCTCTCTGCGCAACTGCTCGCCGAGTTGCAAAAAAACCCGGCTCCTCCCTTAAGCGTGCGCCTGCTGGGCGATTTTGCCGTCCTCCGCGGGCGGCAACCCGTCTCTGCGGCGCTGCTCAAACAGCGCCAGGCGGGCGAGTTGTTCCGATTGCTGCTGATCAGCCCCGGGCGCAGGCTCAGCCGCGAGCAGGTGATCGAAGCCCTGTGGCAGGACAAATCTCCCGCTGCGGCGGTCAACTTTTTCCACCAGGCAACCTCCGCCCTGCGCCATGCCCTCGAACCCGACCTGCCCGGCAAGTTCCCATCCCGCTACCTCCTGGTCGAAGAAGGGCTGGTCAGCCTGCGCCTGCCGCCTGGATCCGAGGTGGACTACGAACGGTTCGAACAACACCTGAAGCGAGGCGAATGGCAGCAGGCGGTTTCTTTATGGCAGGGCGAACCCTTCAGCCTCGACCGCTATAAAGACTGGGCTGCCTGGAAGCGCGAGCAATTAATCAACGGCTACCTGCGGGCTTTGTTAGCCCTGGCAGAAGAATACCTCTCGTCTGGAAATGCCCAGGATGCGCTGGACGCCTGCCAGCGCATCCTGCAAATTGACCCCTGGCAGGAGCAGGCGGCGCAGATTGCCATGCAGGCTTGCCTCCAACAGGGGAACCGCTCTCAGGCGCTGCGCATTTATCTCAACCTGGAGCGCCGCCTGCGCGACGACCTGGGCATTGCCCCCCAGGATGATCTGCGCCGGCTATATCTCTCCCTGCTCAAATAACCCGTCAGTGTTTTGTCAGTCGGCGGTGGTACTTATCAAGTATGCGTGCCACCATGACGTTTATTTTGCGCTTGCTGGTGGATGAAAGCGAACCAGAGGCGTTGCGCGGCGTGCTGCAAACCGTTGCCAGCAACGAAGAGCGCACCTTCAGCGACGCCAGCAGCCTGTTGGAACTGCTGCGCCTCAGCCAAACTGTCTGGCTGCAAAAGACGCCCGAGGCGCAGAAATCCGTTGCAGACAGGAGCAAACCGGACTCAAATCGGGCGTCTGAACCCTGACCCCGATCATTGGAGGGATAAAATGCAAATCAAAATTAAAATCCTCGCTCGCTGTTTCTTTTTCAGCCTGTTGCTGGCGGCTTTATGGCTGCTGATGTCTCCACCGAGCGCCGCGCAAGCTGCGCTGCAAGACGAACCCCGGAATGCGCCGCAGAATGCGCCGCAGGATGCGCCGCAGGATGCGCCGGATGCCTGCGTCCCCGGACCACACAGCGGAGCGATCAGCTCAAGCCAGGAGTGGTGCCCGAGCGACAACCCCCATTATGTCACAGGAGATGTGTGGGTTTACGCGGGCGCCACGCTGACCATCCAACCCGGGGTGCAGGTGTTGTTTTACCCGGCAACAAACCTGTTCATCAACGCCGGGACG